>NZ_JACAOM010000076.1:0-41695 GCF_013386245.1 Pseudomonas sp. 21615526
AACCATAAGTAGCCGTTACCTAAATAACGGATATGTACTCAAAAAACTCACACCCAGAAACAATTCCCCCCGCACTCCGCCGCTACCAAAACTGTTCCCATGACGCGCACGTAACCCCCGCCTGTGACCTTTCTCTACGGCAAGGTGCCATCACCGCAAATGCAGTTACCCGCCTACACACTTAAACTCGGAAAAATCACGCACCTTTTTCGCGCATGCTTTTCCTACACTGCCCTTTCCTGGATCAGAATCCACGGCGAAACCACCACCGCCCACAAACTCGGCTCCCGCTCAACCAGGTCCAATGCCCGCGTCGCAGACACCTCGCCAAGACTCCCCGCAGCCAGCCAGGCAGCGACTTTCTCAGGGTTATCCTCAGCCATGCCCTCGGCGGCCTCGATCAAATCCAGCCCGGCGTCGACCCACAATAGGGCACCCTTGGCAAAGAACGGCTCAAGCTCCTTCCAGGAAATTTCGGCAGTTTCACCAAGCAGCTTGGCATAGAGGGTGCTAGGTTCTTGCGTCATGGGAGTTCACCTGAAGAAAAAATCGGCGCAATCATACCGTCGAGCCCCAGGCAGAAAAACCCAGTTGCAAATGAGGCACCGAACGAAAGTGTCAGGAAAGCCAAGGATTGCCCGAAACTCTGGCATCACCCCGCCGCAATTCTGTCTTTTTCTTTCATTTAAGCGACATACCCGGGTTTTGCCCCCAGCAGCCAGCTTTTCAAGCGATCAACCGGCGCTCTACACTGTACCGGTACAGTTGCCAGGCCGCTGCCGGGGGATATCCGAGATATCTGATCCGGTTCTGCAGCTCACAAGGCCGCTAGAACTATAAAAAATACAACAGTAAGAGTGGAGCACTATGAATAAGGCTACTAAGCAGATTTCCAAACTGTTTGCCGCTATGGTCCTGGCCGGGGTTGCCAGCCATTCGTTCGCAGCTGACACCATCAAGATCGGTATTGCCGGCCCTAAAACCGGCCCTGTGACCCAGTACGGCGACATGCAGTTCATGGGTGCCAAGCAGGCCATCGCCGACATCAACGCCAAGGGCGGCGTAGATGGCAAAATGCTCGAAGCCAAGGAATACGACGACGCTTGCGATCCAAAACAAGCCGTGGCCGTAGCCAACAAAGTGGTCAACGACGGCGTCAAGTTCGTGGTCGGTCACCTTTGCTCCAGCTCCACTCAGCCAGCATCCGACATCTACGAAGACGAAGGCGTGATCATGATCACCCCGGCTGCCACCAGCCCGGAAATCACGTCCCGTGGCTACAAGCTGGTCTTCCGCACCATCGGCCTGGACAGCGCCCAGGGCCCTGCCGCCGGTAACTACATCGCCGACCACGTGAAGCCGAAAGTCGTAGCCGTTATCCACGACAAACAGCAATACGGTGAAGGCATCGCCACCGCCGTTAAACAAACCCTCGAGAAGAAAGGCGTGAAAGTTGCCCTCTTCGAAGGCATCAACGCTGGCGACAAAGACTTCGGTTCGCTGATCCAGAAGCTCAAGCAAGCCAACGTCGACTTCGTCTACTACGGCGGCTACCACCCTGAGCTGGGCCTGATCCTGCGCCAAGCCAAGGAAAAAGGCGTGAACGCCAAGTTCATGGGCCCTGAAGGCGTCGGCAACGACTCCATCTCGCAAATCGCCCAGAACGCTTCCGAAGGCCTGCTGGTTACCCTGCCGAAATCCTTCGACACCGATCCTGCCAACAAGGCAATCGTTGAAGAGTTCACCAAGAACAAGCAGGACCCAACCGGTCCGTTCGTGTTCCCGGCCTACTCGGCTGTTGAAGTGATCGCCGGCGGTATCGCTGCCGCGAAGAGCGAAGACACCGCCAAGGTGGCAGCGGCCATCCACGCCGGTACCTTCAAGACCCCGACCGGCGACCTGAGCTTCGACGCCAAGGGCGACCTGAAGGACTTCAAGTTCGTGGTCTACGAATGGCATTTCGGCAAACCAAAAACCGAAGTTTCCCCTCAGTAAGCCAGGCGTTACTGGTCAACAAGCCCACTGTGCAAGCAGTGGGCTTTGTTTTACGAGGTTTATGGGCCTGTCACCCGCGATCCGGGCGCTGGCTCACCTGAAAATCTTAAAACCGTCACCAGCGGTTCGCTGGCAAACGCTTTGTGCAACCTGATCACAGAACAGGGCACCGAGCCGGAAATTGACTCCACCAGTGAAATGCGTATCGGGTTTTTAGGAGCGCTGTAATGCCTGAGATCTATCATTTTTTCCAAACGCTGGTTAACGGCATGACCGTTGGCAGCACCTATGCCTTGATAGCCATTGGCTACACAATGGTTTACGGCATCATTGGAATGATTAACTTCGCCCATGGCGAGGTGTACATGATTGGTTCCTACGTGGCCTTCATCGCCCTTGCCGGGCTGGCCATGCTGGGTATCCATTCCCTGCCGCTGTTGATGACCGCTGCATTCCTGGCGTCCATCGTCGTAACCAGTGCCTATGGCTACAGTATCGAACGCGTTGCGTACCGCCCCTTGCGTGGCAGCAACCGCTTGATCCCGCTGATCTCCGCAATCGGCATGTCGATTTTCCTGCAGAACACCGTATTGCTGTCCCAGGACTCCAAGGACAAATCCATTCCCAACCTGATCCCGGGGAGCATCTCCTTCGGCCCAGGCGGCGCACAGGAAGTGCTGATTTCCTATATGCAGATCCTGGTCTTCGTCGTCACCCTGGTGGCGATGCTCGGCCTGACCCTGTTCATCTCCCGCTCCCGTCTGGGGCGCGCCTGCCGGGCCTGCGCCGAAGACATCAAGATGGCCAACCTGTTGGGCATCAACACCAACAACATCATCGCCCTGACCTTCGTCATCGGTGCCGCACTGGCGGCCATCGCCGCTGTATTGCTGAGCATGCAGTACGGCGTGATCAACCCCAACGCCGGTTTCCTGGTGGGCCTCAAGGCCTTCACCGCAGCGGTATTGGGCGGCATCGGCAGCATTCCGGGTGCGATGCTCGGCGGGCTGGTGCTGGGGGTGGCTGAAGCCTTTGGCGCCGACGTATTCGGTGACCAGTACAAGGACGTGGTGGCATTCGGTCTATTGGTTCTGGTGCTGTTGTTCCGGCCGACCGGCATTCTGGGCCGTCCGGAGGTTGAGAAAGTATGAGCAGATATCTTAAATCGGCGTTTTTCAGCGCCTTACTGGTCTGGGCCGTGGCCTTCCCGGTACTCGGGCTCAAGTTGAGCATTGTCGGGATCAACCTCGAAGTGCATGGCACCGGTCCCGTGACGTTGACCATCATTGCCCTGTGCTCGGTGCTGATGTTCCTGCGCGTGCTGTTCACCCAACAGGTCGGGGCACTCCTCAAGTCCAACCGTGGCCCGTTGGTATCGCCCAAGGTCAGCCAGTTCCTGACCCTGCCGCGCACCCAGCGCTACATCATCATCGGCCTGATCGTGGCCGCGTTGATCTGGCCTTTCTTCGGCTCCCGTGGTGCGGTGGATATCGCGACGCTGATCCTGATCTACGTGTTGCTGGGCCTGGGCCTGAACATCGTGGTGGGTCTGGCCGGCCTGCTCGACCTGGGCTATGTGGGCTTCTACGCGGTGGGTGCCTACACCTACGCGCTGCTCTCGCATTACCTGGGCTGGGGCTTCTGGATCTGCCTTCCACTGGCCGGCATGGCGGCGGCCACATTTGGCTTCCTGCTGGGCTTCCCGGTACTGCGCTTGCGCGGTGACTACCTGGCGATCGTGACCCTGGGCTTCGGTGAAATCATCCGTCTGTTCCTGCGTAACCTCACCGATATCACCGGCGGCCCCAATGGCATCAGCAGCATTCCCAAGCCAACGTTCTTCGGGCTGACGTTCGACCGCACCGCGGCCGAAGGCATGCAGACGTTCCACGAGTACTTCGGGATCGACTACAACCCGGTGAGCAAAGTGGTGTTCCTGTACCTGGTGGCCCTGCTGCTGGCACTGGCGGCGCTGTTCGTGATCAACCGCCTGCTGCGCATGCCGATCGGCCGTGCGTGGGAAGCGCTGCGCGAAGATGAAATCGCCTGCCGTGCACTAGGCATGAACCCGACCGTCATCAAGCTTTCGGCATTCACCCTAGGGGCCACCTTCGCCGGTTTTGCCGGCAGCTTCTTCGCCGCGCGCCAAGGTTTGGTGACGCCGGAGTCGTTCACCTTCATCGAGTCGGCAATCATCCTCGCCATCGTGGTACTGGGCGGCATGGGCTCGCAGCTCGGCGTGATCCTCGCGGCGATCGTGATGATCCTGCTGCCGGAAATGATGCGTGAATTCAGCGAATACCGCATGTTGATGTTCGGCGCCATGATGGTGCTGATGATGATCTGGCGACCTCAAGGCCTGCTGCCCATGCAACGTCCCCACATGGAGCTGCGCAAATGAGCCGCGAGATCCTGAAAGTCGAAAACTTGAGCATGCGCTTCGGCGGTTTGCTGGCGGTCAACGGCGTGGCCCTGACCGTGCAAGAGAAACAAGTCGTGGCTCTGATCGGCCCCAACGGCGCCGGCAAGACCACGGTGTTCAACTGCCTGACCGGCTTCTACAAGCCAGCTGGCGGCACCATCCTGCTGGACGGCCAGCCGATCCAGGGCCTGGCCGGCCACGAGATCGCCCGCAAGGGCGTGGTGCGGACCTTCCAGAACGTGCGGTTGTTCAAGGACATGACGGCGGTCGAGAACCTGTTGATCGCCCAGCATCGCCACCTGAACACCAACTTCTTTGCCGGCCTGTTCAAGACTCCGTCGTTCCGCAAGAGCGAGCGCGAGGCCATGGAATATGCCGCGTACTGGCTGGACAAGGTCAACCTCACCGAGTTTGCCAACCGTCCTGCCGGCACCCTGGCCTACGGTCAGCAACGGCGCCTGGAAATCGCCCGCTGCATGATGACCCGCCCGCGGATCCTCATGCTCGACGAACCGGCCGCCGGCTTGAACCCGAAGGAAACAGAAGACCTCAAGGCGCTGATCAGTGTGCTGCGTGAAGAAAACAACGCCACCGTGCTGCTGATCGAACACGACATGAAACTGGTCATGAGCATTTCCGACCATATCGTCGTGATCAACCAGGGCACGCCACTGGCCGACGGTACGCCGGAGCAGATCCGCGACAACCCGGAAGTGATCAAAGCCTATTTGGGGGAAGCGTAAAATGCTGCAATTCGAAAACGTTTCCACTTTCTACGGCAAGATCCAGGCGCTGCACAGCGTCAACGTGGAAGTGCGCCAGGGCGAAATCGTTACCCTGATCGGCGCCAACGGTGCCGGTAAATCCACGCTGCTGATGACCCTGTGCGGTTCGCCCCAGGCTCACAGCGGCAGCATCCGCTACATGGGTGAGGAGCTGGTGGGCCAGGCCTCCTCCGAGATCATGCGCAAGAGCATTGCCGTGGTTCCGGAAGGCCGCCGGGTATTTGCCCGCCTGACCGTGGAAGAGAACCTCGCCATGGGCGGGTTCTTCACCGACAAGGGCGATTACCAGGAGCAGATGGACAAGGTGCTGCACCTGTTCCCGCGGCTCAAGGAACGCTTCAGCCAGCGCGGCGGCACCATGTCCGGCGGCGAACAGCAAATGCTCGCCATCGGCCGCGCGCTGATGAGCAAGCCCAAGCTGTTGTTGCTGGACGAACCGTCTCTGGGGTTGGCGCCGATCATCATCCAGCAGATCTTCGACATCATCGAACAGCTGCGCAAGGACGGTGTGACGGTGTTCCTGGTGGAGCAGAACGCCAACCAGGCGCTGAAGATTGCCGACCGCGCCTACGTGCTGGAAAACGGCCGCGTGGTGATGCAGGGTAGCGGCGAACAACTGCTGACCGATCCGAAAGTACGTGAGGCTTATTTGGGCGGTTGATGCCCATCCGGTCAATGTATGAGCGGGCTTTTGTGGGAGCGGGCTTGCTCGCGAAGGCGGTGGATCAGCCAACTTGTTTGGTGACTGACCCACTGCCTTCGCGAGCAAGCCCGCTCCCACATTTGTTTGGTGTGAACCAAAGACTTTGGCGAAACCTGAAATTATTTTCCCCGGCTTTGTAACGAATCCCTTCCCCCTTTCTCTAGTGGTGTAAGCAGGCGAACATGCTTGCCAACCCAACCCACTGCTGGAGATACACCATGACTACCAAAACCCGCTCGCTGTCCGCCGCCACCCTCGTCCTGGCCCTGGGTTCGGCCCTGAGCCTGTCCGCCCTGACCACCACCGCCCACGCCGCCGATGACATGCAGAAATGCTTCGGTGTAGCCGAAGCCGGCAAGAACGATTGCGCCGCAGGCGCGGGCACTTCCTGCGCGGGCACCTCGAAGGTCAAGGATCAGGCCAACGCCTGGAAACTGGTCCCGGCCGGTACCTGCCTGAAAACCCCAAGCACCACCTCGTCAACCGGCTTCGGCCAGGAAGCTGCCTTCACCGCCAAGTCCTGAAACCCTGCACAGCCTGAGTACTGACGATGACGCTCTCATTCACCCACTCCATCTCCCAGGCTCAGGCGCCCGGCCTCCCCCGTCGGGCCGGGCTGGGGCTCAAGAACGAGCACTTCAGTGAAGTGCTCGAGACGTCCCCCGATATCGGTTTTTTTGAAGTCCACGCCGAAAACTACATGGTGGCCGGCGGGCCTTTCCATCACTACCTGGGCTTGATCCGCGAACAGTACCCGCTGTCGCTGCACGGTGTAGGCCTGTCCATTGGCGGCGAAGGTCCGCTGAACGACGAGCACCTGGTGCGCTTGGCCACGCTGATTGAACGCTATCAACCCCACTCCTTTTCCGAACACCTGGCCTGGTCCAGCCACGGCCCGGTGTTTCTCAATGATTTGCTGCCGCTGGCGTATGACGATGAAACCCTGAAGCGGGTGTGCGAACACATCGACCAGGTACAAACCCGCCTGCAGCGGACCATGCTGCTGGAGAACCCGTCGACCTATCTGCAATTCCAGTGCTCCACCCTGGAAGAGACCGACTTCATCAGCGAAGCGATTCGCCGCACCGGCTGCGGGCTGCTGCTGGACGTGAACAATGTGTATGTGTCGTGCATCAACCATCAGCAAGACCCGCTGAAGTACATCGAGGCCTTGCCGTTGCACGCCGTGGGCGAGATTCACCTGGCAGGGTTTGCCGAAGACACCGACAGCCTCGGCGACCGTTTGCTGATTGACGATCACGGCGCCCCCATCGACAACGCGGTATGGCAGCTCTACCAGCACGTGCTCAGCCGCACCGGGCCGGTCGCCACGCTGATTGAACGCGACAACCAGGTGCCGGCGTTCAGCGTGCTGCACGCTGAAGCACGCGAGGCCGACCGGTTTCTGCTGGAGGTGCGTGCATGAGCCGCCAGGACGTCTTTAGCCGCGCACTGCTGTCCCCCGAGGAAAACTGCCCGCAAGGCTTGTTCAGCCGCAACGGCGCCGATCCGGCCGGTCGTTTTGCGGTGTATCGCAACAATGTCCATAGCTCGCTGATCAACGCGCTGGCCGCCGGCTACCCGGTCACCCTGCAACTGGTGGGCGATGAGTTTTTTCGGGCGATGGCCGGTGTGTATGTCCAGGGTTTCCCGCCGACAAGCCCTCTGATCAATGAATACGGCAGCGACCTGGCGGACTTTATCCAGGGCTTCGCCCCCGCCGCCAGCGTGCCTTACCTGGCTGACGTGGCGCGCCTGGAGCGATTGCGGGTGAGGGCCTACCACGCGGCAGACGCACAGCCACTGGATCAACAGGAGGTCATCGCCACCCTGCAACAACAGTCGGACCTGGGCGAACTGCGCCTGCAACTGCATCCATCCCTGGCCACCCTGAACTCGGCCTACGCCGTGGTGGCTTTATGGGCGGCGCATCAGACCGGCGAATCCCTCGCCACCCTCGACCCCTTCCATGCCCAAAGCGCGCTGGTACTACGCAATGGCCTGCACGTGCAGGTATTTCACATCGACAGCGGCTCAGCGACGTTTATCAACAGCCTGAACAACGGTTGGCCATTGGAAATGGCCGTGGCCTACGCCCTCGATGCGGCCACCGAATTTGACCTGCACCAATGCCTGGCCCTGCTGATCGGTCACGGCGCCATCACCCACTTGCACACAGAACCCAAGGTATCGCCATGAACACCACCGCTCCCGGGCTGATCCAACGGATCATCCAGTGCTTCGAGAAAATCCCCTACAGCCTGCTCGCCTTTGTCGCACGCTTCTCTATCGCGGCGGTGTTCTGGAAATCCGGACAGACCAAGGTCGAAGGCTTCGCCGTGGACCTGATCGGCGGCACGTTCCAACTGGGCTGGCCGCACTTGGCGCCGTCCACCCTGCCGCTGTTTCGCAGCGAATACCACGTGCCGCTGCTGTCTGCGGAAGTGGCGGCGCACATGGCTGCGTTCGCCGAGCATTTTTTCCCGGTGCTGATCCTCGTGGGGTTTGCCACGCGATTCTCGGCGCTGGCGCTGCTGGGCATGACCCTGACCATCCAGCTTTTCGTCTACCCGGACGCCTACCCGACCCACGGCACCTGGATCGCATTGCTGCTGCTGTTGATGGCCAAGGGGCCGGGCAGCTTCTCGATTGATCACCTGATTGCGCGACGCTACCGCTAAAGGCGATCGAGGGCCTCGCCGCTGCGCTTGAACCAGCCCACCAGATAATCTGCGAGTACCTGGGTGCGGCGCGGCAGGCCGCCCTGATACGGATGGACCAGGTACATCGGCATGCTGCGGGTCTGATAATCCCGCAGGAGCCAGCGCAGGCGACCGTCAGCCAATTCCGCGTGCAGCACGTAGGACGGCAAGCGCGCGATGCCCGCCCCCACCAGTGCAGCCTTCTTCAACAAGTTGTAATGGTTGGAGGCAAAGGTCCCGGATACCCGAACCCGCAGCAGCTCATGCTGCTGGTGATACAGCCACTCTTCACGACCACTGTAGTGGCTGTTCAGCAAGCAGTTGTGGCCCACCAGTTCCGCCGGCGTCAGCGGCTCGCCGTGCTGTTCCAGGTAAGCCGGGCTGGCGCAGGTCATCTCGTGCCAGGCGAGCAACGGCTTGGCGACCAGACGCTCGTCGTTGGCGACCTCCGAACGTACCGCCAGGTCGAAGCCATCCCGCGCCAGGTCCCGGTACTGGTTGTTGAGTTCCAACTCGATCTGCACCTGTGGGTACTCCCGGGAAAACTCCAGCAACAGACCGTCGAAGAAGGTTTCGCCCAGGGACACCGGAACCGTCATACGCACCGGGCCGACGAGATCATCCTTGAGCCTGGCCAATGCCTGACGTGCCCGCTCCACCTGGACCACCAACGCCTGGGCTTGCGGCAACAGCGCCGCACCCGCCGCCGTCAGGCTCAGGCGGCGGGTGGTGCGATGCAACAACACCACCGAAAACTGCGCTTCCAACTGGCTGATGCGCTTGGACAGTTGCCCTTTGCTGCAGCCCAGTTGCTGGGCCGCCAAGGTAAAGCTGCCGGCTTCGATCAACACGGCAAACGCGGCGAGGTCATCCATTTCGCTCATGGATTGTTTCCAATTGAAAACCAAAGGTTGCCTATTAGTGCACTTATCCGCGCAAAAAATCACTCTAGACTGAAACCTCACCTACACATCTGGAGGAAGGCACGATGAAAATCCTGTTGATTGGCGCAAGCGGTACCGTGGGTTCGGCGGTGAAGGCAGAACTGTCCCAACGGCATGAAGTGATCAGCATCGGTCGCAAAAGTGGCGACTTCCAGGTCGATATCAGCGACAGCGCGTCGATCCGCAAACTGTTCGAACAGACCGGCAAATTCGACGCACTGATCTGCGCCGCCGGCAGCGTCAACTTCGTGCCCCTGGGCGACATGAGCGAAACCGATTTTGACCTGGGCCTGCAAGACAAGCTGATGGGCCAGGTCAACCTGCTGCTGATTGGCCGCGAGTTCGCCAATGACGGCGCGTCGTTCACCTTCACCAGCGGCATTCTCAACCGCGATCCGATTCGCACCGGTGCTTCGGCCGCCCTGGTCAACGGCGCGCTGGATGCATTCGTGAAAGCCGCTGCGATCGAACTGCCCCGCGGCCTGCGCATCAACTCGGTCAGCCCTACCGTCCTGCTGGAAGCCATGGGCAGCTACGCGCCTTACTTCCGTGGGTACAAACCGGCTCCGGGTGCAGAAGTGGCGTTGGCCTACGCGAAAAGCGTGGAAGGCTTGCAGACCGGGCAGACGTTTATCGTAGGCTGACCAGCCTGAAAAGCCGTCACCGTTGAACCCAGGGCATCCATTTACGGAGCATGTCCTGGGGGACGGAAAACTGTATTTCTCGTGTGTTCAGCACACCCATGACAGTGGCGCCATCACTCACGTTGTAGCCGTCTACGTATGTCGAAACCTGCTTGTTGTAAGCCAGTAAAGTAATTGCAGCCGTGCGGGCCCTGGCCTCCGGGCTCAGCGTGACATTGACCGAAATAAAGTCCGGGCTACTGTCAGGCGTCCTCTTCACGGTGATCGAGATCTCGGTAAAGTCAGTGGCAGAGGAGTACTCCAGCCGCGCCGGTTCACTGCCCAGTGCAGAACCCGTCACCAGTAACAGCCCCCACAGATTCCATCGAATAGTCATCGCGGCTTTCCGAATAAAAGAGAAAGACGTTCCCATGACCGTTCACATCCCTCTATAGGAAAAGTCCCAGCAGGGATGATCGCCCCCGGCACACCTTATTCAACCTGTGTCCCGGGCTTGTGATGCACCGCCAGCCTGCGTAACGTGGCGGCACTTATCAGGAGACCCGATGATGCGTGCCGCCCGTACCCTAGCCTTGTTTGCCCTGCTGCCCCTGTTCGCCGCCTGCCAGATGTTCGATAACGAGCCGGCCAAGCCCTCTCTCGCCGGGATGACCCGCATGCAGGGCGAGTTGACGGCCCAGGGTGACAAACTGCTGTTCCAGCCCTGCAACGACAAACGCAACTACGTGGTCAACGACACCGGTGGCACCAGCATCCTGCAGGAGGCCGCCTCCCTGGCCGGCCAGCAAGGCGCACTGTTTGCCGACCTGCGTGGCAAGTTCTCCGGCGTCGCCAGCGGCACCCAGGGCACGGTGGACCTGCAACAGGTGTACCGCGTCGAGCGCTCGACCTCGGCCTGTGATGACCCGGACTTCAAGCGCATGATCCTGCGGGCCAACGGCCACAAACCGGCCTGGGCGATGAACGTCACCGCCAAGGGCATGGTGCTGGAGCGTGAAGGCCAGCCACCATTGGCCGTGCCGTATGTGGAAGAGCAATCGGGCGACGGACGGTTCAACCTGATGACCGAAGCGAATAACCAGCACATCGAACTCTGGGTGGCCCCGCAACGCTGTGTCGACAGCGCCAGCGGCAGCCTGCAGCACATGTCCGCTGAGCTTCGGGTCAACGGCCAGGTGCAACGCGGTTGCGCGTCGTTCGGCGGTTCGCGAGACGACTGATTGCGCCCTGCGCTGTTTTAGCATGACGGGAAACCGCTGTTGGGGCTTATAATCACCGGTTTGCAAAACAGCCGGCCTCTTTGCCCGCCGCCTACCGGATTCCTGTCATGTTACGAATCACCGAACTCAAGCTGCCCATCGACCATCCCGAAGAAGACCTGCGGCCTGCCATTGTGCAACGCCTGGGCATCGCCAGTGATGACCTGCTCGATTTCACCCTGTTCAAACGCAGCTACGACGCCCGCAAGAAATCGTCGGAGCTGTGCTTCATCTACACCATCGACCTGGAAGTCAAAGGCGAGGCGGCCCTGCTGCTCAAGTTCGCCGACGACCGCAACGTCAACCCGGCGCCGGACATCAGCTACAAGGTCGTGGGCCATGCGCCGGAAGGCCTGACCGAGCGGCCGATCGTCGTCGGTTTTGGCCCGTGCGGGATCTTCGCCGGGCTGTTGCTGGCACAGATGGGTTTCAAGCCGATCATCCTCGAGCGCGGCCGCGAAGTGCGCCAGCGCACCAAGGACACCTGGGGCCTTTGGCGCAAGAATGTGCTGAACCCGGAATCCAACGTGCAGTTCGGTGAAGGCGGCGCCGGGACCTTCTCCGACGGCAAGCTCTACAGCCAGATCAAGGACCCGAAATTCCACGGTCGCAAGGTGCTGCACGAGTTCGTCAAGGCCGGTGCGCCAGATGAAATCCTCTACGTCAGCAAGCCGCACATCGGTACGTTTCGCCTGACCGGCGTCGTGGAAAACATGCGCCAGCAGATCATCGCCCTGGGCGGTGAAGTGCGCTTCGAGCAGCGGGTCACCGACGTGCTGATCGAAGACGGCCAGTTGAATGGCGTGGTGGTGGATGGCGGCGAGCAGATCCTGTCCAAACACGTAATCCTGGCCCTCGGCCACAGCGCCCGCGATACCTTCCGCATGCTGCATGGCCGTGGCGTGTACATGGAAGCCAAGCCGTTCTCGGTGGGTTTCCGTATCGAACACCCGCAGTCGCTGATCGACGCTGCACGCCTGGGCAAGTACGCCGGCCACCCGAAACTCGGGGCCGCCGATTACAAACTGGTGCACCACGCCAAGAACGGCCGTTCGGTGTACAGCTTCTGCATGTGCCCGGGCGGTACCGTGGTCGCGGCGACATCAGAGCCGAACCGCGTAGTAACCAACGGCATGAGCCAGTACTCCCGTAACGAACGCAACGCCAACTCCGGGATCGTGGTGGGCATCACCCCGGAAGTGGATTACCCGGGCGGCCCGCTGGCCGGGATCGAGTTGCAGGAACGCCTGGAATCCCACGCGTTCATCCTCGGCGGCAGCAACTACGAAGCACCGGCGCAGCTGGTGGGTGATTTCATCGCCGGCAAGCCGTCCACCGCCATCGGTACCGTGGAGCCATCCTACAAGCCCGGCGTAGCCCTGGGTGACCTGGCGCTGGCGTTGCCGGAGTTTGCCATCGAAGCCATCCGCGAAGCGTTGCCGGCGTTCGAGAAGCAGATCAAGGGCTACTCGCTGCACGACGCGGTCCTGACCGGGATCGAGACCCGCACTTCATCGCCGCTGCGGATTACCCGTAACGAGTCGATGCAGAGCCTGAACGTGAAAGGCCTGTTCCCGGCGGGCGAAGGTGCCGGTTATGCCGGTGGGATTTTGTCGGCGGGTGTCGACGGGATTCGGATTGCCGAGGCGCTGGCGCGGGATATGTTGGGTATCGAGGCTTAACCACTGCGCTGAAAACGCAGCAGATCAAATGTGGGAGCGGGCTTGCTCGCGAATGCGGTGGATCAGCCGAATGATGTATTGGCTGACACACCGCATTCGCGAGCAAGCCCACTCCCACATTGGTAATGCGGTGTTTCAAATATTGGCGCGCAGGATGCTTTCCGGCAACGGTTGCCCCCGCTCGACACTCGCCGCAACGGCCGCAATCAAACCCTCCAACTCATACCCCTGCCCTGCCAGCCAGGCCTGATCGTAATAGGTCGTGGCATAGCGCTCACCGCCGTCGCACAAGATCGCCACGATCGAGCCCGACTCCCCTGCCGCCTTCATCTGCTGCGCCGCGATCAATGCACCGATCAGGTTGGTGCCACTTGAGCCGCCTACTCGCCGCCCCAAGCGCTGCGCCAGGTAATGCATGGCCGCCAGGGACAGCGCATCCGGCACCTTGACCATCGCATCAATCACTTTCGGCAGGAACGACGCCTCAACCCGTGGCCGGCCAATACCTTCGATGCGCGAGCCACAGTCCAGGCGCAGGCTGGCGTCGCCGCTCAGGTAGTAGTCGAAAAACACCGAACGCTCCGCGTCCGCGCACAACACTCGGGTGCAGTGCTGGCGATAACGCACATAACGCCCCAACGTCGCCGTGGTGCCACCCGTGCCGGGGCTGGAAATCAGCCAACTCGGCTCCGGATAACGCTCAAAGCGCAGTTGCTGGAAGATCGATTCAGCGATGTTGTTGTTGGCGCGCCAGTCAGTGGCACGTTCGGCATAGGTGAACTGGTCCATGAAATGGCCACCGCTTTCCTGCGCCAGGCGCTCGGATTCGGTGTAGATCTGCGTCGGATCCTGCACCAGATGGCTCTTGCCCCCGTAGAACGCGATCTGCGCAATCTTTTCCTGGGAAGTGGTGGCCGGCATCACCGCAATAAACGGCAAGCCCAACAGCCTGGCGAAGTACGCCTCGGAGATCGCCGTGGAACCGCTGGAGGCTTCGATCACCGGTGCACCGGGCTTGAGCCAGCCGTTGCACAACGCATAGAGGAACAACGAACGCGCCAGCCGATGTTTCAGGCTGCCGGTGGGATGGCTGGACTCATCCTTGAAATACAACTCGATACCCGGCAAACCCTGCATTGGCAAGGGGATCAGGTGGGTGTCGGCACTGCGCTGGAAGTCCGCTTCAATAATGCGAATGGCTTCGCGGGCCCATTGGCGGTTGTCGCTCATGATCGGTTTCTCTAAGGATTTCAGTCCTGATCTTAGGATGTTTCCTACACTCCACACAGATACAGTCATGACTCAATTGGACACACAATTTCCGGGGTCTGGCGCGCAAGTGATCAGACCGATCCCTTATAACAAATAAGAATATAACTTTTGTTTTAACAACTAACGGTACGGGTTAGGGTACCCACCTATTGAACTTTGATTGGAGAGCATCCCTTGCCTCTGCGTAGCACTTTCACCCGTTTCTTCCAGCTGGAAGCCGCCAGCGGTCTGCTCCTGATCGCTGCTGCCGCTTTGGCGCTGATCATCAACAACTCACCGCTGTCGCACCTCTACGCGAGTTTTCTCGACGTGCCGGTGGTCGCACAAATCGGCGCCCTGAAAATCGCCAAGCCGGCGCTGCTGTGGATCAACGACGGCCTGATGGCCCTGTTCTTCCTGCTGATCGGCCTTGAGGTCAAACGCGAGTTGCTCGACGGCCAACTGTCCAAGCCTTCGCAAGTAGTACTGCCGGGAGCGGCAGCCATCGGCGGCATGGTCGTGCCGGCGCTGATCTATTGGGCGCTGAACAAGGACAACCCGGCCGCCCTGGGTGGCTGGGCAATCCCCATGGCCACCGACATTGCCTTCGCCCTGGGCGTATTGGCCCTGCTGGGCAAGCGCGTGCCGGTTTCGCTGAAGTTGTTTCTGATGACCCTGGCCATCATCGACGACCTTGGCGCGATCATCGTCATTGCACTCTTCTACTCCGCCGACCTGTCCGGCGCCTCGTTGGCCGGTGCAGCAGCGTGCCTGATCGCCTTGATTGCGATGAACCGGCTGGGTGTCGTCAAGCTGGGGCCCTACATGATTGTCGGGCTGATCCTGTGGGTCTGCGTGCTCAAGAGCGGCGTACACGCCACCCTCGCGGGCGTTACATTGGCGTTCTGCATCCCGCTGCGCACCAAAAACGCCGAGCCATCGCCGCTGCTGACCCTGGAACACGCCCTGCATCCCTGGGTGGCCTACGCGATCCTGCCGCTGTTTGCCTTTGCCAATGCCGGCGTCTCGCTGGCTGGCGTCAACCTGGAAAGCTTCACCCACCACGTGCCAATGGGCATCGCCGCCGGCCTGCTGCTGGGCAAGACCGTTGGCGTACTGGGCTTCACCTGGGTCATGGTAAAAACCGGCCTTGCCGCACTGCCCGCCGGCGCCAACTGGGGCCAGGTGCTCGGCGTGGCGGTCCTGTGCGGCATCGGCTTCACCATGAGCCTGTTTGTCGGCTCCCTGGCGTTTGTGCCGGGCAGCAGTGAATACGCGGGTATGGACCGGATGGGCATCCTGACCGGATCGATATTGGCGGCGCTGATCGGGTATGCAGTGACGGCGATGGCCAGTCGCAAGCAGGCGCTCGTACAAGCCTGACCGTTAAGAACAATCGCTCCCCCAACAAAAAACCCCAACCGGCCACCCGGTTGGGGTTTTTCTTTTCCTGCAACCTTACCCTTAGCGAGTAACGCGGCTGGTTCCGTCCACCGTCATGATGCGGACGCGGTCGCCGATGCGGAAGATTTCGTTCTCTTGAACCGCCTGGACGTAGGCGCGCATGCTGCCATCATCTTCGCGGACGGTGATTTCAACACCCTGGGTGCGGGTCAGGCCTTCCTCGGTGGCCGAGCCCAGCAGGCCGCCGGCGACTGCGCCGATAACGGCGGTCACGATGCTGCCACGGCCGCCGCCGATGGCGCTGCCGCCAACGCCGCCGATGACTGCGCCCGCAGCGCCGCCGATTGGGGTCTTGGTGCCTTCGATTTTCACCGGACGCAGGGATTCGATGGTGCCCATGCGAACAGTCTGTACACGACGAGCTTCGTCACGGGAGTACGAGTCGCCGGTCAGACTCGAGGCGCAGCCACCCAGCAGCAGCGACAGGGTGGTAAAGCAGGCAACTAGTAAAACGGACTTACGCATAGCATCAACTCCAAAGGACAGGTATCCATTAAACCGCTGTGGCTTGCCGCCTGTCACGGCATGCCGGGCAGAAAATTGTTTTCATTCAGCCTTAGTACAGAGAACCTGTACCGAAAAACTCGACGAACGGTAGCGTTCCCACCTCCCTCAGGATCTTGATGGACGCTGTCATCATTGTAGCTAACGGCCGCATAACGCAGCGCAGCGCTACCCATCCAAGGCCTCTGACTAGAGACTTCGGCGTGCAGCGCTACATTCAGGCGAGGTGACGAAAGGTGGGCTCAGGGCGCCAGGCGCTCACGGGTCCAGTCGGCCCCCTGCAAGCGGAAGTTCAAGCGGTCGTGCAAACGACTCGCGCGGCCTTGCCAGAACTCGATGCGCTCCGGCAGCAGGCGGTAACCACCCCAGTGTTCGGGGCAATCAGGCTGGGTATCGCTGAAGCGTTGTTCGGTGGCCTTGAGCAGCGCCTGCAACTCTTCGCGGTCCCTGATTACCCGGCTTTGCGGTGAAGCCCAGGCACCCAGGCGGCTACCCAGGGGACGGACCTGGAAGTAAGCATCCGACTCCTCGGGCGAGACCTTGACCACCCGACCTTCGATGCGCACCTGGCGCTCCAGGGTCGGCCAGAAGAAGGTCATGGCGGCAAACGGTCGCGCCGCGAGTTGTTCGCCCTTGGCGCTCTGATAATTGGTGAAGAAGGTAAAGCCCTGTGTATCCAGGCCTTTGAGCAGCAGGATCCGGCAGTGCGGGCGACCGTCCTGGTCCACCGTAGCCAGGGTCATGGCATTGGCCTCCACCGGTGGCTGTTCGGTTTTCACCGCGTCGGCGAACCACTGGTGGAACAAGGCAAACGGTTCATCCGGGGCCTGGGCCTCGCTCAAACCGTCCCGTGTGTAGTCACGGCGCATATCGGCCAGTGCCTGGGTCATGCGGCTTTATCCTTCTTGCTCAAATAATCAGTTCTTCGCCTGGTCGTTGGTAGCAGCTGGAGCGGCGGCCTTGGCAGGTGCTGGCTTTTTAGCAGCAGGCTTGGCCGGGGCCTTTTTGGCAGCCGGCTTGGCGGCAGCTTTCTTGGCAACGGTTTTTTTCGCCGGAGCGGCAGCTTTTTTGACAGGAGCAGCGGCTGGAGCAGGAACGTCCTGCACAGCGACCATTTCAGCCTTCGGCGGGTTGGCCGAGTTGTACTTGCTCAACAGGGCCAGCATGGTGGTGCGCTGGGTGAACATGATTTCCATGCGACGGTTCAGGGCGCGGCCCTGGTTGCTGTCGTTGGCGGCACGCGGCATCAGGTCGCCCATGCCACGCAGCATCAGGCGGTCCTGCTTCAGGCCGCTGAGGCTGAAGATCGAAGCGATGGACTGTGCACGTTCCTTGGTCAGGGCCTGGCTCACCGGCTCGGCACCCGAGGTATCTACATGGCCCAGGACCAGTACGGCGGTCTTCGGATCGCCTTCAACGGCCTTGGCAACACGGGTGAACGGACCCAGGGTCACGGGCAGCAACATCGCCGGGCGTTTCGGGTTGTAGGAGCCGTCAACCGGAGCAATCACCACCAATACGTTGTCGCGGCGTTCCAGTTGCAGGTTGCTGTCCTTGATCGCGAGACGCAGGCGTGGCTCGTAGTCGTCCAACCAGGCCTGGGTGATTTTTGGATCAGGCATCGGGATGTTGGCGACGTCGACCTTGGCCAATGGCTTTGGCTTGCTTTCGAACGGCCACCACCATTTGGTATCGGTATCCGTCTTGGCAACGGCAGGTGCAGCGGCCGGTGCATCAGCCGGGGCGCCGGAGGCAGGCGTTGCCGCCTTGAGGTCGGCCTTCAGGTCTGCCTTGGCGTCGTCGGCTTTCGACGAGAACGGCCACCAGCTGGAGCCGGTATCCGCCTTCGCAACCGGTGCAGGTGCAGGTGCAGGTGCAGCAGCCGGTGCTACCGGCGCTGGCGCCTTGGCCGCTACCGCCGGCTTGGCATCCGGTTTGGTGTCGGCCTGGCTCACTGCGTCCTTGGTAGCAGCCTTATCGGAGCCAAATGACCACCAATGCCCGCCCTCGGCATCATTTTGTGGGGTTTGTGCACAGCCAGTAATAGTGAGGCATAGCGCCAGTGCCAAGGACTTGTTCGATAACATGAGATATCCACAAAATGAGAAAAAACCAGGGGCCTGAATGACCCGTTAAACAGACGCTTTTGGAACATTAAAGTTACAACATTTTGCCTAGCGTCTTTTTGTATGTGCCTTTGTAACAAAAAAACGCAAGACAGCAAGCTATTTACAGACAACCGGCCAATATTCTTACCAACTTTTGCGCCCGCGGGTCCATAAGTACATAGGGGCCCAATGTATTGGTCACGAAACCAAAGGCTACATCATGTTCCGGATCGGCAAACCCCACCGAACCACCGGCCCCGGGATGCCCAAAGGCCCGTGGGCCAAGGCCGAACGTGGCGTTTGGCACGTGCGGTTGATCCAACATGCAACCCAGCCCGAACCGGGTTTGTGTCAATAAGGTTTTATCCGGGCCGATACTGTGTTCGCGGGTCAACTCTTCGAGCATATCGGCTTCCAGCAAACTACCGTCGAGCAGCCCACTATAAAAACCCGCCAGACTTCGCGCATTACCGTGACCATTTGCCGCTGGCTGCTGCATACGCCGCCATTCGGGTTTATTAGTGCTGGTCAGAATAGACGGTGGATTGGTAAATGCACGGGTAGTCATCGCCGTCGGCTCGCGCATCGTTACTTGAAGTAAACGTTGTGCCGCCTCATCGCCAACATTGCCCTTGCCTCGGGCTATATGGGCAACTCGATAAAACTCTTCATCCGCCAACCCCACATGAAAATCCAGGCCCAGTGGCCGTGCAACCCGGGCCACGATGGACTCGCCCGGCCCACGACCGTCGGCGCGGCGCAGCAACTCGCCCACCAGCCAACCATAAGTAATCGCCGCATAACCGTGCCCTTCCCCGAGCTTCCACCATGGCGCTTCGGCGGCGAGGGCGTCGACCATCATCTGCCAGTCGTACAGGGCTTCGGCGGGCAGCGTTTCACGCAGGGCCGGCAACCCGGCCTGGTGGCAGAGCAGATGGCGCAGGGTGATGGCTTCCTTGCCCGCGGCAGCAAACTCCGGCCAGTACTTGGCGACCGGCGCATCCAGCTGCAACTTGCCTTCGGCCACCAGTTGCAGCGCCGTGACGGCCGTAAAGGTCTTGGTGCAGGAGAACAGATTGGCAATGGTGTCGCTGTGCCAGGCCTCGGCACCGTCCTTGTCGGCGGTACCGGCCCACAAGTCGACGACGGTTTCGCCGCCAATCTGGATGCACAGCGCGGCACCACGTTCCTGAGGGTCGTCGAACAGCGCGGCGAAGGCTTCACGCACCGCTTCGAATTGAAGCTCGTAATGACCCTGAATCTGCACCTAAGCCCCCTTGGAAAAGTACTACAGAAAGTGGCCGACATTGTTCCAGCCATTGAGCGATTTGTGAACCCGCTCTCGTCGATCAGCCCCCATCAATGACCTTTGCCGGAATGCCCGCCGGAATGCTCTGCACCCGGCGCTGCTGCATTGCCTTCACGCCCGGGCTTGCCGCCCTCACCGGCGTGGACCGCTGCGGCAGCCTTGGCCTTTTCGGCTTCCTTGCCCAGTTGATCGACGGCAGCCAGGTTACTTTTGCGCACACTGTCGACAAACCCCTGGAACGGCACATCGGTGATGCCGACCAGACCGAAATGGCCGTTTTCGCCGTCAAGCAAACGGCCGGTAACCGGCTGGTCCAGGTACTGGAACCAATGCACGCCGACGATCGACGGCTCGGCCATGGCCTGCTTCAGGAAGTTGGCGTAGGCAACCCCACGATCCTCTTCCCGGGCCAACTGCGTCACGCCGCCCCAGAACGGGCCGCGGTCCGCCGAGCCGAAGTTGAATTCGGTGATCAGCACCGGCTTGTCCAACGTCCGCAGGGCCGCGAAGTCGTAGCCGTCCTGAGGCTTGAGGGTGTACATGTTGAAGCTCAGCACATCGCAATATTGCGCGCAGGACGCCACCGCTTCCGGCGTGCTGACCGCGTATCGGCCACCCAGCAACAGCTGGTTGGGCGCATGCCATTTCAATGCATCGGAGATGGTCTTGAAGTAGGCGTCGGCAAAGGTCTTCTGGAAGTACTTGAAGTCCGCTTCGATTTCCGGGTGCTCCGGGCTTGGCATTGGCGGCACAAAGCCCGGGTCTTCCATCAGTTCCCAGGCGGGCAGCTCGATGCCCCAGGCCCTGGAAAGCCCCTCCTGATTGCGGTACTTGTCGCGCAATTGCTTGAGAAACGCGCGCTTGGCCGGCACGTCGGTGGTCATGCGCAGGGTGCCGTAGGCCAGGGCGTAGCGGGATTTCGCATCATCACCGGGACCGGCCCAGGCCAGTTCGTTGTCGGCAAAGAAGCCGATCAGCCACGGGTCGTCGCGATGGTCACGGGCGGCAATTGCCACCGCACGCTCGGTGGCCATGGCGAAGCGCGGGTCGAACGGGTCGGGCATGCCGCCCCACCAATCGGTGCCGGTGCTGATGCTCGCGTAATCACCGACGATCGACAGTGGCAAGGTGTAAGGCACGCGGTCGGCGGTCGCCAGCTGCGGCGCACTCCAGTTGCCGACAGTATTGAAACCCCAGGCCCGCAGGCGGTCGAGGGTGTGGCTGACCCAGCGTTTCTGGTCGAAACCTTCCGGAGCACAAGGTGCCGGCGGCACGCACGGCTGGCCATAGGTACGCTGCAGGTTGGCGCCATAGAAGTCGTACCAGCGGCCGACATTAAAGCTGCGCCCCTGATCGGCACCATTGCCGCTGCGGCTGTCACCGCTGCCGTAGTATTTGTCGAAAGGCTCGCCGGCCTTGGGCAGCGCGGCAAACATCCATTCGCGGCCCGCCACGTAGGTCTGGCTGTTGTCCGGGGCGACGGTGTTGACGCCCAGGGAGTAGAACGGATGGCCTTCCGGTGTCACCAGGTACCAGCGCCCGTCGCGCTTCTCGGTGCGGAAGAAGCCGCTGGCGTCAAAGGCCGGGCCCTTGTTCCAGCCGCCGAATTTGTCCAGGGAGGCCTTGTCGCGCTCGGCCAGCCAGCCCTTGAGCTGTTGCTGTTCCTTGACCGCTGCGGCCCTCAACTGCTCGTCGCTGCTGACTTTCTCCGGCCACCGGGCGCGGGTGGACTGCCCATAGGCGTCCACCATATCGCTGTAGGTAGCCTTGAGTACCGGCGCGATGTCCTGCACGCCAAAGCGTTCGAGCAAGATGCTTTGGGCGACGTTCGGCTTGATCATCGACAGGGTCACCGACACGATCTGGCTGCGGTCGATCTCCCCTTCGCTGCTGGCCAGCAGCACACGCTGGCCATCGACGGTGATCGGCATCGGCGGGCCGGCCTTCATCCCCTGGCTCAGGGGCGAGTTGGCTTGCAGCGGAATCAACAGCGTTTGCGCGGGACCGGCTGGCAGGTCGATACGGCTGAACAGCGTCCGGCCGTCATTGCTCTGCACCTTGACGTACAGGGTCAGCGCCCAGTCCATCGCACTTTGAATACGCAGGCTCATGGCACCGGATTGCGACCAGTCCCAGGCGCCGGTCTGCGGGCTGAGCACCAGGCTCGGTTCGGCCGCCGGGTTGAAGGTGATACGGCGCAGCACTTCGCCTTCAGCGGTTTGTTCGGCGTTGTATTGCGGCAGGCTGGCGTCCTGGGTCGCCACCTTGACCACATCGGCGGGCCGTACAAAGTTGAACAAGGTTTGTTGCCCGGCAGGCGCAGCCAGCAATGGCGCGGCAAACAACAGGGCAAAAACAGCGGGCAGCGTGCGAATCATGTGAACAAGGTTCTCCCAAACGGCCGGTGACTGGCCTGATGACGTGAAGCGATGGTGAGATAGACCACAAAGTGGGCGAATTCGCCCACTGGGCCTTAAGAAATTTCCCGCCGAAACGGCGGTAAAGCATTCAGGATAGCTTTCCCATAGCGCTGGGTAACCAGACGCCGGTCAAGCAAGGTGATGGTGCCGCGATCTTCTTCGGTACGCAGCAGGCGGCCGCAGGCCTGGACCAGTTTCAAGGAAGCGTCCGGCACCGAGATCTCCATGAACGGATTGCCGCCCCGGGCTTCGATCCATTCGGCCAACGCGGCTTCCACCGGATCATCCGGCACGGAGAACGGGATCTTGGCGATCACCACGTGTTCGCAGTAGGCACCGGGCAAATCCACACCCTCGGCGAAACTCGCGAGGCCGAACAGCACGCTGGAATCGCCGCCATCCACCCGCGCCTTGTGCTTGTTCAGGGTTTCCTGTTTCGACAGGTTGCCCTGGATAAACACTTGCTTGCGCCAGTCACGGTCGAGGCCGTCGAACACGTCCTGCATCTGTTTGCGGGACGAGAACAACACCAGCGTGCCCCGTGAGCCCTCCACCAATGATGGCAGGTCACGAATGATCGCCGCCGTATGGGCCGGCGCATCCCGTGGGTCGGCCTTGAGGTCCGGTACCCGCAGCACACCGGCGTCGGCGTGATGGAACGGGCTGGGCACCACGGCGGTGACGGCCTTCTTCGGCAGCCCGGCGCGCATGCGGAAGCGGTCGAAGGTGCCCAGGGCCGTCAGCGTAGCCGAGGTGACCAAGGCACCGTAGGCCACGTTCCACAGATTGCGTCGGAGCATTTCCGCCGCCAGGATCGGGCTGGCGTTGACCTCGATATCGAACAGCGCACCGCTTTCCGACAGGGTCAGCCAACGGGCCATGGGCGGGTTGTCTTCCGGGTCTTCGACGGTAAAGGCGGTCCACAACTCCCAGTTGCCCTGGGAACGGGACAGCAGGCTGCCAAACAGCGGGTACCATTCTTCAGCCTGATTGCTGGCGATGCCGATATTGACCTCGCCATCCATGCCTTCCTTGAGCAAATCGGTGAGACGGGTGAACAAGTCGGTCAGGCGCGAAAAGCCCTTTTTCAGCTCGACGCCCATTTCGCGCATGTGCTCGGGGATCAGCCCGCCAACGAAACGATGGCGCGGCCGTTCGCGGCCTTCCACGTCTTCGCCGGGCTTGAAGTCTGCCACCTGCTCGCAGGCGCTGAACATGAATTGCTGCTGGGTCTTGATCTCCCGCGCCAGCTCCGGCACCTGCTCGATCAACTTGCCCAGGTCGCCCGGCAGCGGGTGCTGGGCGAGCAACTTGGTGAGGTTCTTGGCCGTGGTTTCCAGCCAGTCGGCGGTGGAGCGCAGCCGCGTGTAGTGAGCAAAGTGGCCGATGGCCTTGTCGGGCAGGTGATGGCCTTCGTCGAACACGTAGAGTGTGTCGCGCGGGTCGGGCAACACGGCGCCGCCCCCCAGGGCCAGGTCGGCGAGGACCATGTCATGGTTGGTGACAATAACGTCGACCTTGCCCATGCCCTCCCGGGCCTTGTAGAAGGCGCACTGGCCGAAGTTGGGGCAATGCCGGTTGGTGCACTGGCTGTGATCGGTGGTCAGGCGCGCCCAGTCGGCGTCTTCCAGGGCATTGGGCCAGCTGTCGCGGTCGCCGTCCCATTTATTGCCCGCCAGTTTCTCGATCATGCTGGTAAACAGCTTCTGACTGACCTCATCGACTTCGATCTTGAAGCCTTCTTCTTCGAACAGCGAGGCAGTGGCGGTTTGCGCGTGGCCTTCCTGCAACAGCACGTCGAGCTTGGACAGGCACATATAGCGCCCACGGCCCTTGGCCAGGGCGAAGGTGAAATTCAGGCCGCTGTTGCGCATCAGGTCGGGCAGGTCTTTGTAGACAATCTGCTCTTGCAGGGCGACGGTGGCAGTGGCAATCACCAGGCGCTTGCCGGCGGCCTTGGCGGTGGGGATCGCCGCCAGGCTGTAGGCCACGGTTTTACCGGTACCGGTGCCGGCCTCGACGGCCACCACGGCGGGGTCGCCACTGCGCCGACCTTCGTCGTCGGTGTCGATATCCCCGAGGACCTTGGCGACTTCGGCGATCATCAGGCGCTGGCCGTACCGCGGTTTCAAGCTCTTGGCTTCGAGAAAACGCGAGTAGGCGCCCTGGATCGTGGTTTTGAGTTCAGTGCTGATCATGGATAGTCGGGCGCAAAAAACGCTGGATAAATTTTCAGTGGTTCGGATCGGCCGCTATCATACCCCGCTAATTAATCCCGCGCAGAACGGAGTACCCCAATGACCGTCTTTAGCTTCGCTTACACCCTGCATGTACTGGCCGCCCTGATCTGGGTCGGCGGTATGTTTTTCGCCTGGATGATCCTGCGCCCCGCCGCCATGGCCGCGCTGGACGGGCCGGCCCGGCTGAAACTCTGGGTAAATGTGTTTCAACGTTTTTTCGTATGGGTCTGGGTGGCGGTGCTGGTGTTGCCGATCAGCGGTGTCGGCCTGCTGCAACTGCGCTTCAGCGGGTTTGAGACCGCGCCGCGTTATGTACAGGTCATGATGGGGCTATATGTGGTGATGACGGCGCTGTTTATCCGGATTCAGGCGCTGAAGTTGCCGGAGCTGCGCGTGGCGGTGGCGGCTGAGGATTGGCCGGCCGGGGCTGCGGCCTTGGGGCAGATTCGTAAATTGGTGGGGATCAACTTGATAGTGGGGTTGGTGCTGGTGGCGATTGCTTCGGCACGGCCGATGTTCTAAAGCGCCTAGTAGACCGCTTTCGCGAGCAAGCCCGCTCCCACATTTGGAATGCGTTTCAAATGTGGGAGCGGGCTTGCTCGCGAAAGCGTCAGGCCAGTCGCCTCAGAGCCTCTGAATGGTCACAGCACCCGCAGGCCCCGCTGGCCCCGGCTGCCCTTCCAACCCGGCCCGGCCCTTTTCGCCGCCATCCGCGCGGTACACCAGGCACCCCTTGGACTGCCCGCCTTTACCCGGCTTGCCCGCCGTGCCCGCCAAACCACCGGCTCCGCCGTCCACCCAGACCTTGATCTTCTCGCCCGGGAAGTCCTGCGGCAATTCCACACGGACCTGCGCGCCCGCCGCGCCCGGCAGCCCGTCGCCGCCGTTGTCGCCATTGGCACCGCGCCCGGCCGAACCCCAGGTGCAGCCAGGGTCTTCGCCGTTGGCACCATCCAGCCCGGCATAACCCTGGGCACCCGCGCCACCGCGAGCATCCACCGACAGCTCATCGGCCGTCAGCGAGTTAATCCGCAACACCAGGTCACGCCCCGCCTTGGCCGGGCGCTCATGGGTACCGGGAGCGCCGCGTGAGGTGATCTGGCTGCCCTGCTCCAGCTGCGCCTGACGCACCTGCAGTTGCAACGTGGTGCTACCGGGCACGATGGCGATTCGCGCGTCGCGGCCCAGGTGCAGTTCATCCACGGTCACCTGGGTGATATTGGCGGGAATCAGCAAGGTGCCGTAATCCGCCACGTCCAGTCGCTCCAGTTGCAACACACCACTGCTGTTGGGCAGGCGCATCAACGAGTTGGTCTCGACGCTGACGCTCTGGGCCAGGGCAATGGGGCTGACCAGCAGGGCCAACAGAAAAACCTTACGCATGATTGGCCTCCTTGTTTACATCATTAGTCGGTGTCGGCGTCGAAAAGCTCTGCACATGGAACATACCCACCAGCAGGATCTGCAAGCGGTCACGCCAGGGATGGGCACGGGTTTTCACACTGCCGTTGAACAACAGCAGTTCCAGAACATGGGTCAGCAACAACAGGCTGCCGGCCAGGTTGACCAACAGGTGGAACGGGTTGATCAGCGGTGTGATCAGGTTGACCACCACCACGCCCCAGAACAGCAACGTCAATAATTTACCCAGCCCCCAAAACACCTTCATCCCGCACGCTCCCCTTGCACATTATTCTTTGGGCGCACAGTAACGACTTCTACAGGCGTTGTGCCAGTGAAGGATTAAAAAATTGATGAAGGGGCCCCTGGGGATTCCACAGGGGCCTTGAGGCGGGGTCAGCGGTTGATCTGGATTTCCACGCGGCGGTTCAGCGCGCGGCCATCAGCGGTTTTGTTATCGGCTACGGGGTGGCTTTCGCCGGCGCCGGTCACGGAGACAAAACTGCTGCGCGGGATGCCGGAACTGACCAGGTAGTCGGTCACCGAATGAGCGCGTCGTTCAGAGAGCTTCTGGTTGTAGGCATCTTTACCGACACTGTCGGTATGCCCGCTGACGCGCAACTGCGCACTCGGGGCCTCTTTTTTCAGGCGGGTGGCAATCACGTCGAGCTTGGTTTTGTCGGCAGCGGTGAGCTTCGCGGAGTCGAACTCGAAGTGCACGTCACGAATCACGATGGTTTCTTCCTTGACCACCACCACTTCCTCTTGAACCACCGCTACCGGCACCGGAGGGCAGCCATTGGCGTCGACCTGCACGCCTTTTGGCGTGCCAGGGCACTTGTCGCGGCTGTCCGGTACGCCATCGCCGTCCTCGTCACCGTCGCCATGCACCCAGCAATAGGCGCCAGCCATGCCGCCAATCAGCAGTGCGCCGTAGCCTGCATAGGACGAGCTTTGGGTCGCACCAATGGCAGCACCTGTCACACCGCCGACGGCGGCACAGGTGGGCCAGTCGGTTTTTTGCAAGCCTGCGCAACCTGTCAATACTCCGGTTAGCAGAACCAAGGGTAGAGCTGTCCGCATGATGCTCATCTGACTTTCTCCTGAGGGGATCGGCGGGGGCCGACGAGTGGAGTAAAGACGGCTCTTTTCATCTGCGCCAGCGTGTCACACCCCAGTATTCATTGGGCCGAGCGGTTTATTCTCGCCGCCCGCTCTAGGCCCGCACGCTCAGGCAGGCTAGTCTCTACGGTCCTGATGTGAGGATCTTCGATGACTGCCGGTATTTCTTCCCGTACACCCCAGCAAGCGCTCGCTGCGCTGCTTGATCTTCACGCGCCCAAACGCCTGTTGTTATTGGGCGCCAGCCAGTTCCCGGCGCTGGATGCCTTTAAGGAAGCACACCCGGATACCGTGGTGTCCTTCGCCGAGCCCGGCCCCTTGCCCACCGACCTCGCGGCCCAGCGTTTTGACCTGGCGCTAGTGGTCGATTGCCTGGAACACCTGTCAAAACCTGCGGGCCTGACCCTGCTGGGGGGCATCCGCAACCTCAATGCCAGTCGCATTGCGGTGCTGGTGGACCTGGAGGCCTGCCACTGGAAAGACACCGACTTCTTCTCCCTGGCCCTGCAAGCCAGCGAACGCTTCCAGCGCGACGGTCAGGTTTTGACGCTGTTTACCTATGATCTGCTTGACTATAAACAGGTGCCGGATTGGCTGAACGCCCGCTTCTGGGCCAACCCGCAAAACTTTGGAAAGTATTGGTGGTAACCCAATGAGTACATCCATTTGCCCCTGCGGCAGTGGCAACCTGCTGGATGCCTGCTGCGGTCATTATCACGCCGGCCACCCGGCCCCCTGCGCCGAAGCGCTGATGCGTTCGCGCTACAGCGCCTACGTGTTGGGACTGGTGGACTACCTGGTGGCAACCACCCTGCCTGCGCAGCAAGCCGGGCTGGACACGGCCGCCATCGGCGCCTGGAGCGCCCAAAGCACCTGGCTGGGCCTTTCAGTGGAAAGCTCCGAGGTGTTCGGCGGCCAGCCGGAACACGCCTTCGTGACCTTTACCGCTCGCTGGCATGACAGCACCGGCGAACACAGCCACCGCGAGCGCTCATCTTTCGTACAGAACAATGAGCACTGGTACTTTATCGACCCGACAGTGGACGTGAAGGCCGGGCGTAATGACGCCTGCGTGTGTGGCAGCGGGCAGAAATTCAAGAAGTGCTGTTCCGGCTACCTCTGACATTCATTGATACCCGACAGGCTCTCGCTTGCTATGCTGACTCTTCACACGGAGTAACGGCATGGTTTCTCAGGCGCGGGTATTCAGGACTTACAGCCTTCTGCTGGCATTGATGCTGGGGCTCTCCGGCTGCGCGTCGTGGTTCGCCGACGATACGCCCGCCCCCGAGGTGCGTCTGGTCAAGGTCGACCCCGTGCGGGTCAAGTTGCTGGAGCAGAAGTTCAAGCTGTATTTCCGCGTGGATAACCGTGACGACAACGACCTGACCGTACGCGGCCTGGTTTACAAGGTCAGCCTCGGCACGATGGTGCTGACCGAAGGCGAGTCCAACGAATGGCTGACCGTGCCACCCCACAGCCACGCTTTTTTCCGGGTATCGGTGCGCACCAACCTGTGGCCGCAGATCCGCGATGTGGTCGACATGCTGAAAAATCCGCGCGATCCCGTGCCCTATCGTCTTGAAGGCGAGTTGAAAACCGGTTTATTTATCGGGAACGACGTGCAGGTGTTGCGCAATGGCGAGATAATCCCCGGCGATTTTATTCCGGAGCGACATCGATGACTCAGCAACCCCATGTCCATGGTCCCGACTGCAACCACGATCACGATCATCATGATCACGACCACGGCCATGTCCACGGCCCGAACTGCGGCCACGCTCACCAGGAGCCGGTGCGCAATACGTTGAAGGACGTGGGTCGTAACGATCCTTGCCCGTGCGGCAGCGAGAAGAAATTCAAGAAGTGCCACGGGGCTTGAGTTAAGAGACCCGATTCTCGAGACACTGCACATCCAAATGTGGGAGCGGGCTTGCTCGCGAAAGCGCAGTGTCAGTCAACCTCTCTGTTACTGATACACCGCTTTCGCGAGCAAGCCCGCTCCCACATTTAGCCTGCATTTCAAGGCCAGGATTTGCGCTGAAACTCCAACACCACCTCCAACCCCCCACCCTCCCGATTGCTCAAGCTCAACCGCCCGTCATGGGCACTGGCGATCGTATGCGCGATACTCAGCCCCAGCCCGTAACCACCGGTTTCCACATTGCGTGAGCCTTCCACCCGGTAAAACGGCTCCATCACCTGTTCCAGTTGTTCCTGGGGAATCCCCGGCCCACGGTCGCTGATGACAATCTTCAAGCTGTCCGCCTTGTCTTCTACCCGCACCACCACCTCGGAGCCATAACGCACCGCGTTCTCCAGCAGGTTCTGCACACAACGCTTGAGACTGCGGGCATACCCCGGCAATGGCTGTTTGGCCCGCCCTTCTATCGTCACCGTCTCGCCCACGTCCTGCAGGTCCGCCTGCAAGCTTTGCAGCAAGGCGTTGATGTCGATGTTCTGGCGCTTCTCGTTGATTTCGCCGCTGCTGACGAAGTCCAGGGTGCTGGAAACCATGTGCTCCATTTCTTCCAGGTCGCTGCGAAAACGTTCCTTGGTGCGGTTGTCGTCGAGCATTTCCGTACGTAACCGCAGGCGCGTAATGGGCGAGCGCAGGTCGTGGGAAATCGCCGCCAGGAAGCGCGTCCGCTCGGCGATATTGGCGATCAGCCGCTGCTGCATGGCGTTGAACGCCTGGGCGGCGCGGCGCACTTCGGTGGGCCCATCGAGGGCCAGCGGTGGCCGCTGGATGTCCCGGCCCAAGGCTTCGGCAGCCTTGGCCAGGGCGTTGAGCGGGCGAATGGCCAGGCGCACCGCCACCAGGGCAATGATCACCAGCACCAATACCCGCAGCAGATAAATGCGCATCACGTAATCGAACAGCAAGTCCATCGGCGAAGTACTGGTCCAGCCTTGTTCCTCGGTGGCCTGCACCTGCAGCCAGCGCCCGTCCGGCAAACGCAGGTCAATCAGGAATTGCCCCACCACAGGCCTGGAGCTGAGCAGAGTCGACAGCCCGGCATGCTGGCCCTCGGCATCCAGCAGCTTGAGGCTCAACAGATGCAGGTTCTGGGTGTAGCCGGTTTTCTCCGAGAGCACTTTATTCAGCAAGCGCTCGGTGGCCTGGTCGCTGTCGCTGATGCTGCTTGTCACATCACTGGCCTGGTCACTCAGGGTCAGGCGAAAGCGCGGCGTATCAAGCAGCTTGATCAGCACATCCGCCTGCGCCGGATCGCTGTGTACCAACCGCACCACGTCCGCCAGCCGCGTGGCGATCAGCCGGCTGGGGATTTCCAGCACCTGGCCGTGGCGCATGTCGTACCAGATGCTGCTGGTCAGGGCCTGGGCCGCGAGCATGCCGCTGACCAGGATCAGCACCAGCCGGCCGAACAGCGAACGCGGCAGCAGTTTCACGATTGCAGCGCCACGTCGTCGGCGGTGAGCATGTAACCCTCGTTGCGCACGGTCTTGATCAACCCGGCCGGCAACTGCGAGCGCAGTCGGCTGACGCACACATCAATCGAGCGGTCGAACGGCGTGCTGTCTTTGTCGAACACGTGGTTGAGCAAAAAGTCGCGGCTCAGCGGCCGGTTGGGATGCTGCAACAACAGGCGCAACACCCGGTAATCGGAGTTGCCGAGGCTGACCACCACGCCTTCCGGCGAAAGCAATTGGCGGGCCCGGGTGTCCAGCTGCCAGCCGGCAAAGCTGATGCTCGGTGCTTCATCGAGCCGCGCCCGGTCCGGAAAACTCTGCACCCGGCGCAGCACCACCTTGATCCGCACCAGCAACTCCCGCGGGTCGAACGGCTTGGGCAGGTAATCGTCGGCGCCGATTTCCAGGCCGACGATCCGGTCGATCAGCGTGCCCTTGGCGGTGAGCATGATCACCGGCGTGTTGGAGCTGACGCGCAATTCGCGGCACAAACTCAGGCCGTCTTCGCCGGGCAACATCAGGTCGAGGACGATCAGGTCGATGACATTCAGCGCCAGGCGGCGGCGCATTTCCTTGCCGTCGCCGGCGGTGGACACCTGGAAGCCGGCGTCACTCAGGTAGTCGCACAGCAATTGGCGGATTTGCGGGTCGTCATCAACGATCAGCAGGTGGTCTTGCTTGGCCATGGGGCAATTCGTCCGAAACTCAAAAGGCAGGAGATAGCCGAAACTTCAGCCAGGAGTACGCGCAAATGTAATGGAATGTTGTGGGAAGCGGTAATCACGCATCCACATTACAAAGCCACGGCATGGCGGCCGGTATCGGTCTTTAGACTACCGAATCTAAATGAGATTAATTGTAATTTAGCCTAGGTCACTCCGAATGCCATTGCCTACCCCGCGCGCCCTGTCGCTGCAATCTACCCTTGCGCCGATGTTCGGCCTGCTTGCCGCCGGCAGCGTTTCTCCCACCGCCTGGGCCGATGCGCCGGTGGCGGCGTCGAATGATTCAGTGCTGAGCCTGCCGGAAATCAAGATCGACGGTGAAGCCACTTCCGCCTTTAAAGTCGACCGGGTGACCTCGGCAAAAATCAGCCAGCCGCTGCTTGATGCCCCGCAAAGCGTAACCATCGTCCCGCAGCAAGTGCTCAAGGAGCAAAACGCGCAGACCTTGCAGGAAGTGTTGCGCAACGTGCCGGGCATCACCTTCATGTCCGGCGAAGGCAACCTGGGCTGGGGCGACCTGTTTTCGATTCGCGGGTTTTCCTCGGAGCAGAGCCTGACCGTCGACGGTGTGCGCGATGCCGGCCAATCGACCCGCACCGACACCTTCAACCTGCAACAGGCAGAAGTGTTCAAGGGCACCGGCTCGATCGAATCCGGCGTTTCCGCGGTAGGCGGCAGCGTCAACCTGGTGAGTAAAGAGGCGCATCTGGGGGATGCCAACAAACTCTCGGCCGGCATCGGCACCGACAGCTACCGCCGCCTCACCGGCGATTTCAACCAACAACTGAATGACACCACCGCCCTGCGCATCAACCTGATGAAGCACTACAACCAGGTGGCCGAGCGTGACGACGTGGACTACGACCGCTGGGGCATCGCGACCTCCCTCGGCTTCGGCCTGGGCACCGACACCCGCCTGTTTATCGACACCTTCTACCAGAAGGACGACAACACGCCGGACGGCGGTGTGCCGATCCAGCGCGGCACCGACGGCGACCGCATGCCGGGAGTCAAGCGCTCCAACTGGTATGGCGACTCGCACCTGTACACCCAGCAGACCAAAACCACTTCGCTGACCACCCGCTTCGAGCATGATTTCGACTGGAACGAAGCGACCCTGAAGAACCAGACCAAGTGGGAACGCACCGACAACTTCGCGGTGCTCTCGCCCGCGCGCTTCTTCGCCGCCAACGGCAATGGCCAAAAAACCTGCACCGGCACGCGCTGTGCGACCTTGGGCTACACCGGCGTAGGACCGATCAGCCAAGTGCCCGGCAGCACGGTAAATGCCTACCCGGGATACGCCAACAGCGGTAACACCGCCTACGGTATTTTGCGAGGGAGCGACGTCGGCCAGTCGACGCGCTACACCATCCTCGACAACCAGACCGACTTCGCCTTCAAGCTCAATACCGGCGGGCTGGAACACGCGGTGGTCAGCGGGCTCGAGTTCTATCACGAGACCTACGGCGGCCTGAAACGCAACGCCGAAGTGCCGGCCGGCGATCTGTTCTTCGACATGAACGACCCGAACCACAGCTTCGCCAGCAGCGAAGTGACCAAGGGTGAAGGCCAGCCACGCTCAGTGATCGACAACGCCGGCATCTACCTGGGCGATACCGTCACCCTGAATGAACAGTGGCAAGTGCTCGGCTCCCTGCGCTACGACAACTGGCAGGCCAAAACCACCCAGCGTGGCCAAGCGTCCATCGACAGCACCGACGGTGCCGTGAGCGGCCGGGTCGGCGCGGTGTACAAGCCGTTGCCTAACGGCAGCATCTACGTGTCCTACAGCGAAGCGGCACAACCGTCAGCCCTGGGTGCGTCGACCAACAACCAGATCTACGGCGCCGCGAGCACCAGCAACTACACCCCGGCCAAGTCGAAGACCTACGAGATCGGCACCAAGTGGGACATTGCCCACGACCTGCTGAACGTCACCGCCGCGATCTTCCGCACCGAACTGGACAACTCCTGGGAATACCAGGACGGCGAAAGCGCTCCGGTACGCGCCCTCCCCGCCAAGCGCGTAGACGGTGTGGAACTGGGCCTGCAAGGCAATATCAGCCCGCGCTGGACGGTGTACAGCGGGTTCTCCGCGCTGAAAAGCACCCAGACCAAAGGGGCCAACAAAGGCGAGGAAGCCAAGAACGTTCCCGACCTGACCGCCAACCTGTGGACCACCTACGCCGTCACCGACGACCTGAGCCTGAGTTACGGCGCGCAATACGTAGGACGCCGCCGCTACAGCGACAACAAATACGTCGGCGGCCTGAACAACAACAGCAGCTACGCCACCGGCCCGTCCGGCGTGTACGCGATCTACACCCGTGACCACGAAAAGGCCCCCGGCTACTGGCTCAACAACGTGGCTGCGCAATACAAAGTGACCAGGCAAACCACGGTCAACCTCAACCTGAACAACGTGTTTAACAAGTTCTACTACAGCCAGATCGGCGCGTCCCTGGACGGCTTCCAGCTCTACGGCATTCCGGGCGCCGGGCGCACGCTCACCGCCAGTGTCGACTATGAGTTTTAAGCCGTGCTGATCGAAATCCCCGGCCTGTTGAGTGCCGAAGAAGTCGCGGTGGCCGTCGCCACCCTGCTCGATCAACCGTGGGTCGACGGCAAGGTCACTGCCGGGCAACGCTCGGCCATGGCGAAAAACAACCGGCAGCTGTCGGAAGACGCGCCGGTAGCGATTCGCCTGGGTGAGCAGATTCTGTCGCGGCTGTCGGACAACGCGCTGTTCATGTCCGCCGCCTTGCCGAAGAAAATCTACCCGCCGCTGTTCAACCGCTACAGCGGCGGCGAAGCCTTCGACTGGCATATCGACAATGCGATTCGCGGCCTCAAGGGTGTGCGCGAACGGGTGCGCACCGACATCTCCGCCACCTTGTTCCTGGCTGATCCGGCCAGCTACGACGGCGGCGAACTGGTGATCCGCGACACCTTCGGCGAGCACGCGGTGAAGCTGCCCGCCGGGCACCTGCTGATTTATCCCGGCAGCAGTTTGCACAAGATCAACCCGGTCACCCGCGGCGAGCGCATCGCCAGTTTCTTCTGGGTCGAAAGCCTGGTGCGCGAAGACAGCCAGCGCCAACTGCTGCTGGACATGGACGTGGCGATTCAACGCCTCACCGCGCAACACGCCGACGACCACGCGCTGCTGCAACTGAGCGGCGCCTATCACAACCTTTTGCGGCGCTGGAGCGATGTCTGATGCGCCGCCTTCACCTGGAGTTCTCGCCATGCTGAAACCCCGCAACTTCCTCAAGCTGGGCGCGCTGTTTGCCGTGCTGATCCTCGGCCACGCCGAAACCGCCGCCGCCCATGAAGTCACCGACGTGCTGGGCCGCAAGGTCGAGGTGCCAGACCACGTGCAGCGCGTGGTGCTCGGCGAAGGCCGGCTGATTTCGGCCTTTGCCTTGCTGGACAAGGACGCGCCATTCCAACGGATTGTCGGCTGGCAGAATGACTTGAAACTGTTGGACGCCCACACCTATAACGCCTACGTGGCGAAATTTCCGACGGTAAAAGACATTCCGCTGATTGGCCAGGCGTCGGAGCAAAGCGTCAGCGCCGAGGAAATTCTTTCGCTGAAACCGGACCTGGCGGTGTTCAGCATTTCCGGCCATGGCCCGACTGAACACAGCCCGGTGGCGGACGTGTTGGCCAAGGCGGGCATTGCAGTGTTGTTCGTCGACTTCCGCATCAACCCGGTGCAAGGCACCCACGCCAGCATGACCGCCCTGGGTCAGGCCCTGGGCCGGGAAACCCAGGCCAAGGCGTTCCTCGACTTTTATGACCAGCACATCAAGGTGATCACCGACGCCGTCGCCACCTTGCCGGCCGGGCCGCGCCCGAGCGTGTTCCTGGAATTGCTCGCCGGCGCCTGGCAGGCACCGGGGCACACCACTGGCAAGAGCGGCATGGGTGAAGTGATCAAGCTGGTGGGCGGGCGCAACATCGCCGCCGACGTGGTGCCGGGGGCGCTGGGAGATATCAGTGTCGAGTACGCGCTGAAAGCTAACCCGGATGTGTATGTGGCCACCGGCAATCACAAGCCCGGGTTGATTCTGGGTGCTGGCGTGAGCAACGAAGACGCGCGTGCCGCGTTTGATACCGTGCTGGCCCGCCCTGAGTTTGTGAACCTTCGGGCGATTCGTGAGGGCAATTCCCACGGTCTGTGGCATGACTTCTACAACTCGCCGTACAACCTGCTGGCGATTGAAGCGCTGGCCAAGTGGGTGCATCCGGAATTGTTCGCCAAGCTGGATCCCAAGGCGACCATGGAAGCGATGAACCAACAGTTCCTCGGCATGCCGCTGCAGGGTGCTTACTGGATTGATGGCAAGGCCAAGTAACTAAGGCTCACAACCCATTCCCTGCCTGGACACGGTTCCTGTGGGAGCTGGCTTGCCTGCGATAGCGGTGTTGGATTCACCATCGCCATCGCAGGCAAGCCAGCTCCCACACTGACCGTGTACCGGCAGGGATTTTCGTCGTTTTCAAGGCTGCGAATCCAATGACCACTCAAACCCTCGACCTCGCCACCGCCAGCCAAGGCTATCGCCGCCTGCTCGCGCGTCGTTGCTGGCTGCTGGCCCTGCTGGGTGGCGCGCTGATGTGCGCGATCCTCGTGGACCTGGCCAGCGGCCCGTCGGGCATGGGCCTTGGCGCCCTGCTCGATGGCTTGCTGCACCCGGCCCACCTGAGCGCCACCGACCAGGTGATCATCTGGAACGTGCGCCTGCCCTACGCCTTGATGGCGGTGTTGGTCGGTTGCGCGCTGTCGCTGGCGGGCGCCGAGATGCAGGCGATCCTTAACAACCCGCTCGCCAGTCCATTCACCCTGGGGGTTTCCTCGGCGGCGGCGTTGGGCGCGTCCCTGGTGATTGTGTTTCCGGTGACGACGCTGTGGGTGTCGGCCAATACGGCGATTTCCATTTCGGCTTTTGTGTTTGCCGCCGCCTCGGTCTTTTTGCTGCAAGCCATGTCGCGCCTGCGCGGTGCCGGGGTGGAAAGCCTGGTGCTATTCGGGATTGCCCTGGTGTTCAGTTGCAACGCGGTGGTCGCCCTGTTGCAACTGGTCGCCACCGAAGATGTGCTGCAACAACTGGTGTTCTGGACCCTGGGCAGCGTGACCCGGGCCAACTGGGACAAGCTCGGCATCCTCGCGTTGGTGGTCGCCGTGGTCATGCCCTTTTCCTTCGCGGCCGCGCCACGCCTGACCCTGTTGCGCATGGGCGAAGACCGCGCGCAAAGCTTCGGTGTCGATGTGAAGCGCCTGCGGTTTTTCTCGTTGTTGCGTATCAGCCTGCTGTCGGCCACCGCCGTGGCGTTTGTGGGAACCATCGGATTTATCGGCCTGGTGGGTCCGCACATCGCGCGGATTCTGGTGGGTGAAGACCAGCGCTTCCTGCTGCCGGCCAGCGCGCTTGTCGGCGCGTTACTGTTGTCGCTGTCATCCATCGCCAGCAAGCTGATCATGCCCGGGGTGATCGTACCCGTGGGTATCGTCACCGCGCTGGTGGGCGTGCCGATTTTCGTGTTGCTGGTGTTCAAGCGCGGGAGGCAGTTATGAGCAGCGGGCTGTCGATTCAGAACGCCCAGGTCAGCTACGGCCGGCGCCAGATTGTGCATGACCTGAGTTTGCCAACCTTGGCCCACGGTAGCCTGACCGCGTTGATCGGGCCGAACGGTGCGGGCAAGTCGACGTTGCTGAGGGCGGTGGCGGGGCTGGAAAAGATGCAGGGCGTTGTCAGATTGGGTGACCTGGACCTGACGAAAATGTCCGTCGGTGAACGCGCCCGGCGTGTGACCTATATGCCGCAAAATCTTCCGCCGGGCTTGAGCCTGAGTGTGATGGAAAGCGTGATCGCGGCGCTGCGGGTGGCGAACGTCGAGGGCATTGCGCTTTCAAGCGACGCGTGCATGCGCGAGGCCTTTGATGCGTTGCAAAGGATTGGCATCGCTCATCTGGCGGATCAGCTATTGAGCACGTTATCCGGCGGCCAGCGGCAACTGGTCAGCCTGGCGCAACTGATTGCGCGCCGGCCACAGGTGATGCTGCTGGATGAACCCACCAGTGCGCTGGACTTGAACTACCAGTTGAAGGTCATGGATTGCGTGCGCGACCTGGTGCGGGAACACAACCTGATCGCCGTGGTGGTGCTGCACGACATCAACCTCGCGGCGCGCTATGCCGACCATATCGCGGTGCTGCGCCAGGGCCGGCTGTACGCCAGTGGCGCGGCGGATGACGTGCTGGATACGGCGCTGTTTGCCGAAGTCTATGGTGTGCGGGTACGCATCGAGCGATGCTCACAACAAACGTTGCAGGTGTTGGTGGACGGCGCGGTGGCTTAGATCCTCTGTGGCGAGGGAGCTTGCTCCCGTTGGGCTGCGTAGCAGCCCCAAAATCTGTGCACGCGCGTCTTCAGGCGGACTGAGGTGAGGCACTCGGGAGCGCTTCGCACTGGAGCTCCAGCCTGGTCCAGCGGGAGCAAGCTCCCTCGCCACAACGGTCACTCCAGCAACTGTTTGGAGGAAATCACTGTGGCGTACTCGCCGTGCAGGTTGCCCAACGACATGGCATGTACCGCCTGCGCCGAATGCATCTGCCCGAAAAAGTCCGCCTTGTCGAAGGTGTAGCAGGCATCTTCGATAACCCACGTCTCAAACCCCAGGTTGCCGGCACTGCGGGCCGTGGCCTCCACCGAGTTATGGGTGGCCACGCCCACCAGCACCACTTGCCGAAGCCCGGCCTCATGCAACCTCGCTTCCAGCCCCGTCCCACAAAATGCGTCCGGCACCCGTTTCTGGATCAACTGCTCACCCGCCTGCGGAATAAATGCATCCTGAAACTCCACCCCCGACTGCTGCGGCCAGAACACCGATTCCGGTGAATGGGACAGATGCTGCACATGAATCACCGGCCAGCCTTCGCGCCGCCAATGCGCCAGCAACGCCTGCATGCGCTCCTCGGCGTGCGGATTATTGCGCCGTCCCAGCCTGGGATGGTGAATGCCTTTTTGCTGGTCAATCAGAATCAACGCTGCGCCCGCACGAATTTCCATATCGATAGACCCAAATGTTTCATTGAATTTTCGTCACCCTAACATCACCTATACCTACAGGCATTCGCTCAAGCGTCACCACCCTTGGAGAGCTTCATGATCGACCTGTATTACTGGACCACCCCCAACGGTCACAAAGTGTCGTTGTTCCTGGAAGAAGCCGGCCTGCCTTACGAGGTACACCCGATCAACATCGGCCAGGGCGATCAGTTCAAGCCCGACTTCCTGAAGATCGCCCCCAATAACCGCATCCCGGCCATCGTCGATCAGAACCCGACCGACGGCGGCGCGCCGATTTCCCTGTTCGAATCCGGTGCGATCCTGCTGTACCTCGCGGAAAAAACCGGCAAGTTCATTCCCCAGGACCTGCGTGGTCGTCAGGAAGCGCTGCAATGGCTGTTCTGGCAAATGGGTGGCCTGGGGCCGATGGCCGGCCAAAATCACCACTTCAGCCAGTTCGCCCCGGAAAAGATTCCCTACGCGATCAAACGCTATGTGGATGAGACCGCCCGCCTGTATGGCGTGCTGGACCGGCGCCTGGCCGACCGCACGTTCGTGGCCGGCGAGGAATACAGCATTGCCGACATGGCGATCTACCCGTGGATCGTTTCCCACAAGTGGCAGAGCCAGAAGCTGGAAGACTTCCCACATGTAGAACGCTGGTTCAACCACATCAAGCAACGCCCGGCGACGGTGCGTGCCTATGAGCTGGTGCAGAAGGTCAATCCGCCAAAATCCTGAAGGTCAACGGGATCAAAATGTGGGAGCGGGCTTGCTCGCGAATGCGGTGGATCAGCCACAACTCTTTTAGCTGATACACCGCATTCGCGAGCAAGCCCGCTCCCACACTGATTTGTGCCCGACTGGAAACCTTACGCAAATCCTGAAATAAGCATCGCCTCCCGCTTGCGTCGTTTCGCCGCGCTCACTAACGTAGCGCCTTTACTGACGCTACCCCCCGCAGGAGCTTTGCCATGGCCTCGCCAGCCCTCTCACACTTTCTTCCCCGGTTCGGCGTTGCCGCGGCAATTGCCAGTGCCTTGGGCCTGGCCGGTTGCCAGTTACAGAGCACCCAAGACACCCTGCCTCCGGTTTCCGGCGTACAGCCGATCAAGGGCCTGGCGCAGAACGTTTCGGTGCGCCGCAACAGCCAGGGCATCCCGCTGATTGAAAGCAGCACCTTCCACGATGCGCTGTTCACCCTGGGCTACGTGCACGCCAGCGACCGCATCACCCAGATGGTCACCCTGCGCCTGCTGGCCCAGGGCCGCCTGGCGGAAATGTCCGGGCCGGATGTGCTGGATGTCGACCGTTTCATGCGGGCGGTCAACCTGCGCAAAAGCGCCGGCGAGCTTTATAACGCCTCGTCGCCGCGCCTCAAGCGCTTCTTTGAGGTGTATGCGCGCGGGGTCAACGCCTACCTGTTCCGCTACCGCGACAAGCTGCCGCCAGACCTGGCCCAGACTGGCTACAAGCCTGAATACTGGAAGCCGGAAGATTCGGCGCTGCTGTTCTGCCTGCTGAATTTCAGCGAATCGACCAACTTGCAGGAAGAGCTGTCGTCATTGGTGCTCGCGCAAAAAGTCGGTGCCGACAAACTCGCCTGGCTGACCCCGAGCTACCCGGATGAACCGCTGCCAGTGGCCGAGTCCGACAAGCTCAAGGGCATCAACCTGGGCCAGATCCCGGGCCTCGCTGCGCTGACCAGCCTCAGCGAGCACCTCGACACCCTCAACACCCTGGGCACGTCCAGCTCCAGCAACTGGGCGATCGGCCCGCAGCGCAGCCGCAGTAACAAGAGCCTGCTGGCCAATGACCTGTCGACCTCGATGCAGGCCCCGTCGCTGTGGAACTACGTGCAGATCCGCTCGCCGAAATACCAGGCCGCCGGTGTGTCCATCGCCGGTTTGCCAACCCTGCTTTCCGGCTTCAACGGCAAGGTGGCCTGGAGCATGAGCCAGGTCTCGGGTGACACCCAGGACGTATTCCTGGAGAAGGTCAAGCGCCAGGGCAACGCGCTGTACTACGAAAACAACGGCAAATGGCTGCCCGCCATCGTGCGCAATGAAACCTACTTCGCCAAGGGCCAGCGGCCGATTCGCGAAGCGGTGTACGAAACCCGCCACGGGCCGCTGCTCAACAGTGCCCAGTCGCTGACCAGCGGCTACGGCCTGGCGTTGCAAACCGCCGATTTCAAGGACGACAAGAGCCTGGACGCGTTCTTCGACCTGTCCCGTGCGCAAACCGCCGGTAAAGCGTCTGACGCCACCCGGGAAATTCGCGCAATTGCCTTGAACATGGTCTTCGCCGACGCCAGCAGCATTGGCTGGCAAGTGACCGGGCGGTTCCCCAACCGCCGTGAAGGCGAAGGCCTGGTGCCATCGCCGGGCTGGGACGGGCGTTTCGACTGGGATGGCTACGCCGACGCGATGCTGCACCCCTACGATCAGGACCCGGCCCAGGGTTGGATCGGCACGGCCAACCAGCGCACCATTCCCCGTGGCTACGGCATGCAACTGTCCAACTCGTGGGCCGCGCCGGAACGCGCCGAACGTATCGCGCAACTGGCCGGCAGCAGCAAGCATGACAGCCGCAGCATGATTGCCATGCAGTACGACCAGACCACCACGTTTGCCGCCAAGCTCAAGAGCATGTTCCAGGCGCCGGGCATGGCCCAGCCGCTGAAACAGGCGATCGATGGATTGCCGGTGGCAGACCAGGCCAAGGCGCGGGAAGCACTGAGCCGCCTGATGGCCTTCGACGGTCGGCTGGCATCCACCTCCGCCGACGCGGCGATTTATGAGTTGTTCCTGCAGGAAAGCGCCAAGCAGATTTTCCTCGACGAACTCGGTCCGGAAAACAGCGCCACCTGGAAAGCCTTCATCGGTAACGCCAACCTGTCGTACTCGGCGGTGGCCGACCACCTGCTGGGGCGCGAAGACAGCCCGTTCTGGAATGACGCCCGCACCGGGCAGAAAACCGACAAGCCGGCGATCCTCGCCCGCAGCCTGGCCGCCGCGATCACCGCAGGCGACAGCGCGCTGGGCGCCGATCACAAGGCCTGGCAGTGGGGCAAACTGCACAGCTACACCTGGAAGAACACCAGCGGCCAGGCCATTCGCGGCCCACTGGCCGCGGGCGGCGATCACAACACCCTGAACAGCGCACCGTATAGCTGGGGCCAGAGTTTCGACACGACCCAGGTGCCGGCGCTGCGGATGATTGTCGACTTCGGCCTGGCGGAACCGATGATGGGCCAAAGCGGCATCGGCCAATCCGGCAACCCGGCCAGCCCGAACTATGCCAATGGCATCGACCCGTGGCTGAAGGCGCAATACCTGAGCTTCCCGATGCAGCCACAGAACTTTGACGGGGTGTACGGGAAGACGCGGTTGACGCTGGTGCCGGGCAAGTAACCCGGTTTCCCTGACTCAACCGGATCAAAATGTGGGAGCGGGCTTGCTGTGGTGAGCGGGCTTGCCCCGCGTTGGGCTGCGA
>NZ_JACAOM010000077.1:0-11056 GCF_013386245.1 Pseudomonas sp. 21615526
CCCCTCAGCACTATGCACCACCACCAAAAGCTGAGCCTGAACCTCCCCCACCGACCGAATCCGATGCGGCTTCTGCGCATTGAAATGCAACGCATCCCCCCGATTCAACACCACCCGCTCACTCATGAAATCCACCTCAACCTGACCTTCATGCACAAACAAAAACTCCTCCCCCAAATGTTCCTTGAAGGTCTTGTCGGTGAACTCCGCCGGCGGGTAAATGATGAACGGCAACAAACTACGCTCACTGACCTGATGCGCCAGCACCGCGTAACCCGGTGATGCATCGGTGCCCGACAACGCCTGCCGTTCGTGGCTGCGCACCAGGCTGTAGCTGTCGAGGCTGACATTGTCCTCGCTGAACAATTCTTCGACCTTCACATTCAACGCCTTGGCCAGTTTCAGCGCCGCCGCAATCGACGGCGTATTCAACCCGCGTTCGACTTTCGACAGGTAACTCTTGGTCATCCCGGATTTTTCCGCGAGCGACTCCAACGTCACACCAAGTTTTTTTCTCAATATTTTCAAACGGATAGACATGCGCAGCGGTTAATCCATTAAAGAGGCGATGATGAATGCTTGCTAATGACACTTTGTGTCATATAGTCTCTTTAGTGTCATTTGCGACGAACAAGGACACTGATATGGCCAAGACATTAGCACTCCCGAAAGACCAGCTGGTCAAGCAGGCGCTGACCCAGATGCAAAACACCCTGGCGGATAATACGTGGACCGACCGGCAAAAGCTGGCGCTGACCTGCCGGATCCTGTTCGAAAACGGCCACGACTCCGGCCTCGCCGGGCAGATCACCGCACGCGGCCCGACGCCTGGCACCTACTACACCCAACAACTGGGCCTGGGTTTTGATGAGATCACCGCCAGCAACCTGTTGCTGGTCAACGAAGACCTGGAGGTGCTGGAAGGCCATGGCATGCCCAACCCGGCCAACCGTTTTCACAGCTGGGTGTACCGCGGTCGCCCGGACGTGAACTGCATCATCCACACTCACCCGACCCACATCGCTGCGTTGTCGATGCTGGAAGTGCCGTTGCAGGTGTCCCACATGGACCTCTGCCCGTTGTACGAAGATTGCGCATTCCTCGAAGCCTGGCCCGGGGTGCCGGTGGGCAACGAAGAAGGTGAAATCATCACCGCTGCCCTGGGGGATAAACGCGCGATTCTGCTTTCCCACCACGGCCAATTGTCCACTGGGGCGAGCATCGAGGAAGCCTGTGTGATCGCGCAGTTGATCGAACGCGCGGCCAAGTTGCAGCTGCTGGCGATGGCCGCCGGCACGATCAAGCCGATCCTGCCGGAACTGGGCCGCGAAGCCCATGACTGGATTTCCAAGCCCAAGCGCCACGGCGCCGCGTTCAACTACTACGCTCGGCAGAACCTGCGCCAACACGCCGATTGCCTGAACTGAAACCCTTTTTCGACCGGAGACCTTTCCATGTCCAGCCCTTCTATTCACGGCATTATCGGCTACACCATCACCCCGTTCAGCACGGACGGCCAGCGCCTTGACCTCGACGCCCTGGGCCTTTCGATCGACCGCCTGATCGACAGCGGCGTGCACGCTGTCGCACCGTTGGGCAGCACCGGCGAAGGCGCCTATCTCAGTGATGCAGAGTGGGATGAAGTCGCCGCCTACAGCATCCAGAAGGTGGGCAAGCGTGTGCCGACCATCGTCAGCGTCTCCGACCTGACCACCGCCAAGGCCGTGCGTCGCGCGCAGTTTGCCGAGGCCCACGGCGCGGACGTGGTAATGGTATTGCCGGCCTCGTACTGGAAACTCAGCGAGGCGGAAATCCTCGCCCACTATGCGGCCATTGGCGACAGCATCGGCGTGCCGATCATGCTCTACAACAACCCGGCCACCAGTGGCACCGACATGTCGGTGGACTTGATCCTGCGCATCGTCAACAGCGTCGACAACGTGACCATGGTCAAGGAAAGCACCGGGGATATTCAGCGCATGCACCAATTGCACCGGCGCAGCGAGGGCCAGGTGCCGTTCTACAACGGCTGCAATCCGCTGGCGCTGGAGGCGTTTGCGGCGAGCGCGAAAGGTTGGTGCACGGCGGCGCCGAATCTGATTCCTCAGCTCAACCTGGATTTGTATGAAGCCGTTTTGGCCAATGACCTGGAGAAAGCGCGGGAGCTGTTTTATCGCCAGTTGCCGTTGCTGGATTTCATCCTCAAAGGTGGCTTGCCGGCGACGATCAAGGCCGGTTTGCGGCTGACGGGCCTGGAGTCGGGGGATCCACGGCTGCCGGTGTTCCCGCTGGCTGAGGCAGGCCGTGTTCAGTTGCAAGAACTACTGACCCTGTTGCGCTGAAACGCGATCCAAATGTGGGAGCGGGCTTGCTCGCGAAGGCAGTGGGTCAGTCAATTAATAGGTCGACTGACTCACCGCATTCGCGAGCAAGCCCGCTCCCACATTTATTCCGCATCCAACCTTGGATTTTCAATAGAGACAAATGACAATAATTCTCGATATCATTCGCGACTTTTCCACGTCGTGCTTCGTCAAGAAGGATATCCATGTCTCGTCCCAAGCCCGACCCGCTGTCGGCCGATGCCTTTCGCGGGTTTTATGCAGATATCCTGCATTTCCTGCGTAAACGCACGGACAACGCCAGCGACGCGGCAGACATGACCCAGGATGTCTTCACCCAATGGCTGGACTACCGCGACCGGGCTCAGGTCGAGCAGCCACGGGCGTTTCTGTTCCAGATGGCGCGCAATCTGCTGCGCGATCACTGGCGCAAACAAAAGGTGCGGCACACCGTCCACCAGCAACAGGCCGAACTGGATGCCGAACCTGTCAGCGACTCGCGAGACGATCCCATGGCCGCCGCGCAACGCCTGCAACGCCTGGAACAGTTGAAAGAAGTCCTCTCTGAACTCTCGCCGAGAAGACGAGAAGCCCTTATGCTGCACCGCTTCGAAGGCTTGAGCCAGGCGCAGATCGCCGAGCGCATGGGCGTTTCGGTCAGCATGGTGGAAAAGCACATCGCTTTTGCCTTGCTGCATTGCAAGCAGCGACTTCAACAAGAACAGGGCAAGGAGCAGCCAGAATGACCCGCCTGAGCGACATCGACACCTGTGACATCGAGGCCAGCGACTCCATCGATGCCCAGGCCGCCAGCTGGTTTGCGCGCAACCGCAATGACGCCGGTCGCGCCGACCGCAAGGCGTTTGCCGCCTGGCAGTCCGAGCCGGCCCATGCCCGCGCCTATGCGGAATTCGAACAGCTGTGGGCCGACCTGGCCCAGTTGCAGCAACTGAACAAACCGACACCGCTGCCCGTGCGCAAACCACCCGTGTGGCGCCCGGCCCTGGCGGTGGCTGCCGCCCTGGTGTGTGCCGTGCTGGCGAGCAACATCGGCGCCCCGCGCGAGCTGTTCCACGCCCAGGTCGCGGCCCATGCCAAAGGAATGCGCACCATGCATTTGCCTGACGGCAGCACCTTGTACGTCAACGCCAATACGCGCCTGCGGGTGGACTTCAACAGTCACCAGCGCATCGTGCATCTGGATCAGGGCCAGTTGTATATCGAGGTGGCGCCCGACAAGGAGCGTCCGCTGTTCGTGCAGGCCGGTGAAGCCAATGTGCGGGTGGTCGGCACCGGCTTCGATGTGCGGCGCAGCAAGCAGCAACTGGTGGTCAGCGTGGCCCATGGGCAAGTGGCGTTCGATCCGGATACCAGGCTGCCGGCCACCCTGCTCGGCGCCGATCAGCGCGCTACGTTCAGTTATGCCAAGGGCACGCTGCAGCAGCAAACCCTCACTGCCGGCGAGGTCGCCGATTGGCGCGGCGGCCACGTGTCGTTTCGTAATCGCGAGCTGGCTAGCCTGATGGACGAGTTGAGCCTGTACCGGCCCCAGGCGCCGTTGCTGGTGGACAGCGCGGTGGCGCAACTGAAGGTCTCGGGCAATCTGGACGTGAATGATCCGGACGCCCTGCTCAACGCCCTGCCGGCGCTATTGCCGGTGAAAACCGTGGCCCTGGCCGACGGCAATATCAGGATCGAACCGCGCAAATAGCCCCGCGGAATTCTTATTTGAGAATATTTTGCATTCGCATGTGAGGATTATTTTTCCTGCCGCGTCTTCCTCGGGTCTGCGTTTGATACGCACACCTTTCTGGCCATTTGGCTACTCCGGGGGATTTCATGTTTCGCGCGCCTTGCCACGTTCAGCACCTGTTTCTTCGACCCACCGCCATTGCCGCCTGCCTGGCCTTCAGCCTGAGTGCCCAGGCCGAGTCGTTCAAGCTGCAACTGCCGGCCCAGTCCCTGGCCACGTCCCTGAGCCAGGTGGCGCAGCAGGCGAAAATCCAGCTGCTGTTCGATGAAGCGCTGCTGAAAAATATCCAGGCGCCAGCCCTCAATGGCGACTTCACACCGGAAGTGGCGATTCGCACCCTGCTCAAGGACGGCGAGTTCGTATTGCTCAAGGTCGGCAGCACTTACGTGGTACGCCCCGAAGAGGGCAAGACCACCAACAGCAGCGCGATCCAGCTCGACGCCCTGAGCGTGATCGGCACCGGCAACGAGGTCGACTCCACCACCGTCGGCCGTTCCACCCTGACCCAGGCGGACATCGACCGCTACCAGTCCAACAACATTCCCAGCCTGCTGCAAACCTTGCCCGGCATCAGCCAGGGCGGCTCGCTGAAGCCCGGTGGCCAGACCATCAACATCCGTGGTTTCGGCGACGCCGAAGACGTGCCGCTGACCGTCGATGGCGCCACCAAAAGCGGTTTTGAGCGCTACCAGCAGGGCACTGTGTTTATCGAGCCCGAGCTGATCAAGAGCATCGAAGTGGAGAAAGGCCCCAACTCGCCCTTCAGCGGCAACGGCGGCTTTGGCGGTACGGTCAACATGACCACCAAGGATGCCCCGGACCTGCTCAAGGACGGGCGCAACAGCGGTGCCATGCTCAAATACGGCTACTCCAGCAACGACCATGAGCAGGTCTACAGCAGTGCCGTTTACGGGCGAACCGATGATGGCCGCTTCGACGCGCTGGCCTACCTGACCCAGCGCGACGGCGGCGACATGAAACTGGCCGCCACCCTGCCCAACGACAACAACCAGTACCCGATCAACCCCAAGCGCCTGCCCAACAGCGCCCAGAATGTGGACGGCAAACTGTTCAAGTTCAATGCTCACTTCACCGATGAGCAAAGCCTGGGCCTGTCGTATTCGCGCTCCAACAGCCAGCGCTGGACGCCCTTCTCTGCCGCCAGCTACCCGACGCCGCCGACCCAGGCCAACATCGACCGCTATGGCTACGAAGCCGCGCTGAAACGCTTCCTGGCCAACCGCAATACCGTCGACACCACCTGGTCCGGCAAGTACGAATACCAGCCGATGAATAACCCGCTGGTGGACTTGACCATCAAGTACTCCGAATCCAATACCGACCAGACCGACGAGCGCGACGCCACGGCGTTTTTCCAGTTGGCCACCGGCGGGCGCAAGATGGACACCTCCTATAACGACAAGAACCTCGACGTACGCAACGTCAGCCTGTTTTCCACCGGTGCGTTGCAGCACGCGGTGACCACCGGCGTGCAAATCCGCAAGCACACCCGGGAAACCGAAATGTGGATGCCCGGCGCCACCTACAACACCCCGAAATACAACTACGGGCACTTCCAGCCGGGCTTCATGCCCCATGGCAAGGTCGACACCAACAGCTTCTTTATCCAGGACGCGGTGACGCTGGGCGATGTGACCATTACTCCGTCGATGCGCTATGACCATGTGCGCAACCGCGGCGAGGCCAATGACGCGCCGTACTACAGCAACCCGGACCCGGCCATCGGCCATGACTACAGCGACCGCACTTACACCGGCTGGTCGCCACGCCTGGCGGCGTACTGGACCATCACCCCGAACGTGGCGATGTTTGCCAACTGGAGCCGCACCTGGCGTGCGCCAGTGATCGACGAGCAGTATGAAGTCCAGGGCCTGGGCAGCCGCACCGCCACCAGCCTGGACCTGGACCCGGAGCGCATCACCTCCATCACCCTGGGCAACGTCACCAGCTTCGCCGATGTGTTCGCCCACGGCGACAACCTGCAACTGCGTACCACGCTGTTCCACAACAAGGTCGAGGACGAAATCTTCAAGGCCACAGGCGTGGGCTGCCAGAACCAGGCGGTCAACGGCGGGACGATTTCCAGCGCCTGCCCGCCGGGCGCGATGTCCAACTACCGCAACATCGGCGGCATGACCATCAAGGGTTTCGAGGCCGAGAGTTTCTATGACTCCACCTACGTGTTCGGCTCGGTATCGTTCGCCTACACCACCGGTAAACATGAAGGCGCCTACACCAACCCGTGGGGGCCGGACGTCTGGGCGCGGGACATTCCGCCAACCAAATGGGTGGTGGTGCTCGGCACCAAGATCCCGAGCCTGGATATGCGGGTAGGCTGGCAAGGGCAGTTCATCGGCGCCACCAGCCGCCTGCCGAGCGACAAGTATTCCGGCGGCCCGGGCACCAGCATCGGCGACCTGTTCTACGACCAGTACGGCAACAAGCGCTACAACACCCAGGGCCTCTTCGCCAGCTGGAAGCCGCAACAGGCTTACCTCAAGGGTACCGAGGTGAACTTCACCGTAGACAACCTGTTCAACAACAACTTCCGACCGGCCCTGAGCGGCGACCGCGCCTACACCAAGGGCCGGGATGCGAAGATCAGTGTGACGCGGTTCTTCTGACCCCACCTAATCAATGTGGGAGCGGGCTTGCTCGCGAAAGCGCTGGATCAGTCGGTACATGAGTTACCTGACACACCGCCTTCGCGAGCAAGCCCGCTCCCACATTCAGATCTTCTGCGCGCCATTTCTTGTATTCACAAGGCTGAGCTCTGGGGCGTGAACCCGCTGCTTGCTCAAATACCGCGTGCAACTCACCCGCAAGAACGAAGCAAAATTCACCACTTCGCCGCGGTAATCCATCACTTCTTCATACAGCTTGGCGATCAGTTGATTGGTGGTCATGCCATCCACCTCGGCGATCTCGCTGAGGATGTCCCAGAACTGGTTTTCCAGGCGCACGGTGGTCACCACGCCGCAGATGCGCAGGGAGCGCGAGCGGGATTCGTACAGAATCGGGTCGGCCTTGACGTACAGTTCGCACATGGCGATGACCTCCGCTTTACAGGGTGATTTTGGTGCCCAGCAGGCCGAGGAAACCCGCGAGCCAGCTTGGGTGCGCCGGCCACGCCGGGGCCGTCACCAGATTGCCTTGAACGTGGCTGTCGGTCACCGGGATATCGATGAACGTACCGCCCGCCAGTCGTACCTCCGGCCCGCACGCCGGGTAGGCGCTGCACTCTCGGCCTTCCAGGATCCCGGCAGCCGCCAGCAGTTGAGCGCCATGGCACACGGCAGCGATGGGTTTGCCAGCCTGATCGAAATCCTTGACCAGTTGCAGGACCTTTTCGTTCAGCCGCAGGTACTCAGGGGCACGGCCACCCGGCACCAGCAGCGCGTCGTAGTCGGCGGCGTTCACCTTGGCAAAATCCGCATTCAGGGCGAACAGGTGCCCGGGCTTTTCGCTGTAGGTCTGGTCGCCTTCGAAGTCGTGGATCGCCGTGCGCACGGTCTGGCCGGCAGCCTTGTCAGGGCACACCGCGTGCACGGTATGCCCCACCATCAGCAGCGCCTGGAACGGCACCATCACTTCATAGTCTTCGACGTAATCGCCGACCAGCATCAGGATTTTTTTCGCGGCCATGGGACATTCCTCCGGTTGAACGGTTGGGCAGATAGGAGTAGCCAAGATAGACCCGCAGGCTTGATCCGGGTAATGGCCCGCTACTACATCAGCACCCCGGCTTGTGTGGGAGCCGGGCTTGCCCGCGATGCAGACACCTCGGCCTGACAGGTAAACTGCGTTGATCCCATCGCAGCCTCGCCAAGGCTCGACAGCTCCCACATGAACCGAGTCGCCCGTTCAAAACTGTACGGCTCAATCTGCACCCAGCTGTAAGCCCGTGCTTGCGGGGCTTTGTGGCTAGATGAACATCCACTTCCGGCCCATTCGATTCTGGTTCCTTCCATGAGCTCCCGCGAAAATACCGGCATGGCCCTCGGCCTGCTGGGCGTCGTCATCTTCAGCCTCACCCTGCCCTTCACCCGTATCGTGGTGCAGGAAATCCACCCGTTGCTCAATGGCCTGGGCCGGGCGTTGTTTGCGGCGGTGCCGGCGGCGGCTTTGTTGCTGTGGCGTCGCGAGCGCTGGCCCACCTGGCGCCAGGTGCGCGGGCTGACGCTGGTGATTGCCGGGGTGATCCTGGGTTTCCCGGTATTGTCGGCCTGGGCCATGCAAACCTTGCCCGCGTCCCATGGCGCGCTGGTCAACGGGTTGCAGCCGCTGTGCGTGGCGCTGTATGCGGCGTGGCTGTCCCATGAACGTCCGTCGAAGGCCTTCTGGGCCTGCGCGGCGCTGGGCAGTGCGCTGGTGCTGAGTTATGCGTTGATCACCGGGGCCGGCAGCATCCAGGCGGGCGACCTGTTGATGCTCGGCGCGATTGCCGTGGGTGGCCTGGGTTATGCGGAAGGCGGCCGGTTGGCCAAGGAGATGGGCGGCTGGCAGGTAATCTGCTGGGCGCTGGTGCTGTCGACGCCGGTATTGATCGGGCCGGTGGCCTACCTGGCGCTGCAACACGAAGGGCCGATTTCCATGCGCACTTGGTGGGCGTTTGGTTATGTCTCGTTGTTTTCGCAGTTCCTGGGGTTCTTTGCGTGGTACGCCGGGCTCGCCATGGGTGGCATCGCCCGGGTCAGCCAGATTCAGCTGTTGCAGATCTTTTTCACCATCGCGTTTTCGGCGCTGTTTTTTGGTGAACACATCGAGCCGATTACCTGGCTGTTTGCCTGCGGGGTGATTGTGACGGTGATGTTGGGGCGCAAGACCAGCGTGAAGCCTGCGCCAGCTCCCAAGGCTAGCGCGATCTAATGTGGGAGCGGGCTTGCTCGCGAATGCGGTGGGTCAGTTGATACATCAGGTGACTGACACACCGCTTTCGCGAGCAAGCCCGCTCCCACACTTTTGATTTGCGTCGTACTCAGGCGAGGTAACCGTCCGCCCGCAGCAGGGTTTCCAGGCAATGTTCGGTGATGTTGTAGAACGCCTTGAGCTCCTGGATTTTCTCCAGGAGTTGAGCGTTGTCCACCGGCTCGGCACGCTTCACCGCCAGGATCATCTTGTTCTTGTTGGTGTGCTCCAACGAGATGAACTCAAACACCTTGGTCTCATAGCCGCACGCCTCAAGGAACAACGCGCGCAAACTGTCGGTGACCATTTCCGCCTGCTGGCCCAGGTGCAGGCCGTATTGCAGCATCGGCTTGAGCAGCGCCGGGCTCTGGATCTGCAGGCGAATCTGCTTGTGGCAGCACGGCGAGCACATGATGATCGACGCACCGGAGCGGATGCCGGTGTGAATCGCGTAGTCGGTGGCGATGTCGCAGGCATGCAGGGCGATCATCACGTCCAGCTCGCTGGGCGCGACGCTGCGCACATCCCCGCACTTGAACACCAGCCCCGGGTGGTCCAGGCGGGCGGCGGCGTTGTTGCACAGGGTCACCATGTCTTCGCGCAGCTCCACGCCGGTGACTTCGCCCTCGGCGTTGAGGGTGTTGCGCAGGTAGTCGTGGATGGCAAACGTCAGGTAACCCTTGCCCGAACCAAAGTCCGCGACCCGCACCGGCTGGTCCAGCTTCAGCGGCGAGGTGGTCAGCGCATGGCTGAATACTTCGATGAATTTGTTGATCTGCTTCCACTTGCGCGACATCGCCGGGATCAGCTCGTGTTTGGCGTTGGTCACACCAAGGTCGGCGAGGAAGGGCCGGGTCAGGTCCAGGAAGCGATTCTTCTCGCGGTTGTGCTCGGCAGACGGCGCTTCGCGCAGTTGCTGCGGCTTGCTTTTGAACAGTGAGCTTTTGTTTTTCTTGCTGTATTCCAGCTGGGCTTCGTCGGTCACCGACAGCAGGTGCGCATTCTTGAACGCCGCCGGCAACAACTCGGCAATTGCCGCCACGCCGTCGGCCAGGGAGAAGTTCTTGGTGATGTCGCGGGTCTTGTAGCGATAGACGAAGGACAGGCAAGGCTGATCCTTGACCGTCAGCTGCTTGATGATCAGCTTCTGAAGATCAGGCTCGGTGCCGACGTACTTGGCCAGCACCAGCTTGATAAAGGCGTTTTGCTCAAGGCTCGCGCTCAGCAGTTCGAGGAACTGCGCGTGATGATCCGGCGCGGGGCTGGCAGGTTTAGCGGTGGCAGACATGAACAAAAACGCCTCGGGCAGGGAATGCCGGGAATTTTACACTACTCCAACACCACCAACCGATTCGGCAGCTCATTGCGTGCGTGGGTCACCGGAACGTGCTCCCTGAGCAATTCCCCGCAAGCCTCAATACACGCCACAAACCCGGCCAACGTCTGGCCTTGCTTCACCTGGCGGGTGAAGTCCTTGACGATCGCATCCCAACTGCTGTCATCCAGGCGACTGGATATCCCCTTGTCCACCAGGATTTCCACATACCGCTCGGCCTCACTGACAAAAATCAGCACCCCGGTGCTGCCCAGCGTGTGGTGCAGGTGCTGCTCGAGAAACTGCCGCCGTGCCAGGTTGGACGCGCGCCAATGGCGCACCGAGCGCGGGATCAGTCGCGTGGTGACCCTGGGCAAACGGAACACCAGGCACAGCACGACGAACGTGCCCCACTGCGCCAGCAGCAAGGTGTACATGGTCAACCAGCCCGACAGGTAGTGGATGATCCCCGGCACCACCAGCGCCAGCAGGCTCGCCCACAACAGCGGGATGTAGGCGTAGTCGTCGGCGCGGGCCGCGAGCACGGTCACCAGTTCGGCGTCGGTCTGTTGCTCGACCCGGGCGATCGCCTCGGCGACCTGGCGTTGCTCGTGTTGACTCAGTAATGCCATGGTTGTTGATGCTCTCTAGTTATTGTCATTACCAGCCGCCCGAGGCGCCACCGCCGCCAAAACCACCGCCGCCGCCCCTGAAGCC
>NZ_JACAOM010000078.1:0-27695 GCF_013386245.1 Pseudomonas sp. 21615526
TTTAAACTGTATTCCTACCGTTTCTTCAGCGTCGGCTCTTTGGCCATGCACTCCACCAGATAATCAATAAACACCCGCAACTTCGGCGGCAGGTACCGCGTCGGCGAATGCAGTAGCCACGCATCCCCGTGGTACGACGAAATGAAATCCCACCCCGGCAACACCTGCACCACCTCCCCCGCCTCCAGCGCATGCCGCGCCGTGAAATACGGCAAGCTGCCAATCCCCACATGTTGCAATACCGCATCCAGCCGCACGCCTGTGTGATTCGCCGCATACCGCCCGCGCACGCCCACCGTCACCGCCTTGCTGCCCTGGCGAAACTTCCAGCGCGCATCCCCCGGCGTCTCACCCAGGTAGATGCAACTGTGCTCCAGCAAATCATGGGGATGCTGCGGCGTACCATGCTCCGCCAGGTACCGCGGCGTGGCGCAGNNTGCTCAGGTCGACATTGTCGTCAATCAGGTCCACATGCCGGTCCTCCAGGATCAACTGCACGTCGACCTTGGGATAACGCCGCAAAAACTCCGGCATATGCGGATGCACCACAAAACGCCCTACTGCCTTGGGCACGCTGACCCGCACCAGCCCTTCGGCTTCATGGGTGTATTGGCCGCTGATTTCCATCACCGACCGCGCAGCACTGACCATTTCCTGGCAGCGCTTGAACACCTCTTCGCCGCCTTCGCTGAGGCGCAATTTGCGCGTGGTGCGTTGCAACAGGCGAGTCGCCAGGGCCTTTTCCAGGCGTGAGATGCTGCGGCTCACGGAGGACGGTGATGCTCCCAGTTGGCGCGCAGCCTCGGAGAAGCTGCCGGTTTCCACCACCTTGACGAAAATCGCCATTTCGCCCAGCAGCGGTAAGGGAAGATTGATGCTCATGACGCACAAGTCCATTGAGATTTGAACGGATTATCACCCATTGGCGCACTTCTTATACTGCCGGTTAGAAACCCTGATGCGGATATAAATGATGACCCAGCGCCTGTTTTTTACCCATGACCACCTGAATGCCGAACTTGAAGTGCTGGGATGCACACCTTTTGATAACCAGTTTGCGGTAATCCTGCAGTCCACAATCTTCCATCCACAAGGTGGCGGCCAGCCCTCCGACACCGGCTGGCTCGGGGAAAGCCAGGTGTTGAAGGTGGTGCAGGAAGGCGATCATGTCGTGCATTACGTAGACCGCCCCGTGGCTCCCGGCGTGATCCAGGCACGCGTCGATGAAGACCGCCGCACCTTGCACACGCGCCTGCACTCGGCCGGGCATCTGATCGGCAATGCCGGTGAAACCCTGGGCTGGATGCCGATCAAGGCTCATCACTGGCCGGGCGAAGGCAAGATCACCTTTATTCGCGGCACCTCGGCCCAGGCCATGGACGCCGAGGCGATCCAGCGGCAAGTCGACCAATGGATCGCCGCCAACCTGCCGCGCCATATGGCCCTGGATGACGGTACGCGGCAAGTGGGTTTTGGCGACCTGCCGGCCTATGCCTGCGGCGGCACGCACGTGCAGGCATTGGGGGACGTGGGCCAGGTGACGATCCTGGCCCTCTCCGAGAAAAAGGGAGCATTGTCGGTGCGCTATACCCTGAACTGACTAAACCGCAATCGCCCCCGCCCTGCCCGGCTCCACCACGAACGACTTGAGGGTCGAGACGCTGGCGTTCGGATCCCGGGCATCGGAAATCACCCGGAAGTTCGTCAGCATATTCCTCTCCTCAAGCGCCACCGACACATAGCCGCGCTGGCGGCTGTCGAAAAACTTCACATGGGGATTGAGGGGCAGGATCGCACTGAACGCATCAAATGGCGGCCCGTCAGACGTCACCGACGTGCCGACAAACTCGGTCGCGACCACGGGCGAATCCGGATTCCCTGCGTCAGCGTGCAGGTCCGTCGTCCAGAACGAGTGAATATCGCCGCCCCAGAACACCGGGTTATTCACCTTTCTGCGCACCATCGACGCAAGCATCCGCTCACGGTTGGCCATGTAACCATCCCAGCCATCGGTCCAGCGGCCGGGCTTGTGGTTGGTCAGGTCACGTTGCGTGAGCGGCGCGACCAACAGGTCCTGGGCGATCACGTTCCATTGTGCCCGGGACTCGGCAAAACCCTGATCCAGCCAAGCCTCCTGCTCCCAGCCGAGCATGGTGCGACGGGGATCGCGCAGGTCAGCACAGGTGTTCGCGGCCACATGTCCCTTGTGGCTGCCATTGGCCAGGATGCATGGCTGCTCGGAGCGGTACTGACGCCCATCCAGCACATGGAAACGCGCCAGCCGGCCGTAGTCCAAACGCCGATAGAGGCGCATGTCCGGCCCGCGCGGCAGGCTGCTGGCCCGCAGCGGCATGTGCTCGTAGAAGGCCTGGTAGGCCGCCGCCCGCTGCTTGAGAAAACTCGTCACCGGGATGTTCGGGTCCTGGGACCACTGGCTGGCATAGTCGTTTTGCACTTCGTGATCGTCCCAGGTGACCACACTGGGCGCCGCAGCATGCAGTGCCTGCAAATCCGGATCGGTCTTGTACAGGGCGTAGCGGTCGCGGTAATCCACCAGATTCAACGCATTGCCGCTGCCGTGGGGGCGAATGATTTTGCCGGAATCAGCCGCGTAGGAACTGTCATAGATGTAATCCCCGAGGAAAAACACCAGGTCAGGCTGCTCGGCGGCCAAATGCCGATAGGCGCTGAAGTAGCCTCGCTCCCAATGGGAGCAGGAGACAAAACCCAACTGCGCTGATGCCATGGCATGCACCGCCGGCGCAGTGCGCGACTGGCCCACCGGGCTTTGCGCACCGAGGCCTTCGAACTGGTACCAGTAAGGTCGACCCGCCTCCAGCCCGGCGACTTCCACATGCACCGAATGGGCGAAACGCTCGCTGGCCATCACCTCGCCCTGGCGCACAACGCGCGTCATCGCTGCATCGCGGGCCACCTTCCAGCGCACCGGCACCGCTCGGCTCAGGCCACCCCGACCGTCGGCGGCATTGAACAGCGGCGCGAGGCGCGTCCAGATCACGAAACCATCGGGCAATGGATCGCCTGACGCCACGCCGAGGGTGAAGGGATAGTCGATGCCTGCACTACGGGCAAACGGGCTGAGGATCGAAAACGCCGTGGCAACTGCAAGCCCGCCCAGTACGCGACGGCGATCGTGATTCACACTCATCAACTGCGCTCCTTCCAATCGGCACGCACCAGGCCATACAACAACATGTCCTCGTGCACCCCATTCTTGAGGAAGGCGCCCTTCATGCACCCTTCGTAACCCAAGCCAATTTTTTCCATGACCCGAGCGGACCCTTTGTTACGAGCAAAGCACTGGCTGCCCACACGCTGCAGCGCCAATTCGCTGAACCCAAACGCCATGATCTGTGCCGCTGCTTCGGCGGCATAACCCTGGCTTCGAGAATGGGCGGCCACCCAATACCCGAGATGCCCACTTCGATGAGCAGCAGATAATCTGAGACTGATCACGCCGATCAATTCGCCAGTTTCCCGCAGATGAATCCCCAGCCCCAGTGAATGCCCCGAGCGGTAATTCTCTGCCTGGCCATCAATAAAGGCGTGTGCGGTTTCCAAGGTGTATGGCGATGGAATCGCAGCCGTGTTGTTCGCAATATCGGGATCGTTGGCCAGCACCGACAACGTCTCGGCCTGCTCCTTTTGCAGAGGCTTCAACAGCAGTCGCGGGGTGGATAAATGCGGCAGTGCAATGCTCATGCAGGGGGACTCGCGAAATAAATTCTCCAAGAATGTACCCGCGTCGTGTCAGTTTCATTACGTAGATAAATAGACCCACGAGTCGTCTGTAAGACGCGTCCTAGAGCCTTAAAAGCTTAAATTAAAGTTAACCATTCGGTCATTTTTGGTTGCTAGCGTGTCGCCCCTAATCAACTGCGGGGTAGCGGAATGAGAACTTGGGATGAACCCAAAAAACGCAAGGCACACATCGAACTGATCCCGATGATCGACGTGATGATGTTCCTGTTGGTGTTTTTTGTACTGGTGAGTTTGAACGTGATTCCGGCCCTGGGCATGAAGACTCAGCTGCCGAGCGCCAGCAGTTCACAGCAGCTCAAGCCGCAAAATAAATTCATCCTGACCCTGGGCCTGGAAGGTCAGCTGCAGCTCGATGGCAAGGACCTGACCGTCGACGCGCTGGTGCCTGCACTCAAGGCCGGCGAGAAGCCAGACACCAAGTCGACGATCATCGTCAACAGCGACAAAGGCGTGGAAGTGTCGCGCCTGGTCGAGGTGATGGACACCCTGCGCCTGGGTGGCTTTACCTCTGTCTCCATCGCCACGAAAAAGTCCTGATCATGTATGCCTTGTTTCGTGCGCGTCGGCTGCTGGGCAGTGTCCCGGCCCTGATCGCCCTGGTGCTGATTGCACTGGGTATCCAGTCCCAACCCCTGAAGATCCAGCCGCAGTACGACGAGTCGGCGGTTGAACTCGCGCTGGTCGAGCCCGAGCCGGAAGTGGTCCCCGAGCCCGTGGTGGAAGAACCGCCGCCACCGCCGCCGGTGATCGAAGACGAGGAGGCCGAACCTGCCCCTCCGCCTCCGCCACCCAAGCCGATCCCCAAACCACTGCCAAAGCCTGAGCCCAAGCCAAAACCGGTGCCCAAGCCCGTGGTCGCCAAGCCAACGCCTGTGCCTGCGCCAGCTCCGGTGGCCGCCAAGCCGGTGCAAGCCGCTCCCGCTCCCACGCCAGCACCCGCTGCGCCACCGGCGCCGCCGAAAGTCGACGGCCAGGCACTGGAAGGCGGCTACCTCAAGGGCTTGCGCAACGAGTTGGACACCTACAAGCAATACCCCACCGGGCGCCAGGCGTCCCTTGAACGCCCGAGTGGCGAGGTGGTGGTCTGGTTAATGGTGGACCGCCAAGGCCGCGTCCTCGACTCCGGGATCCAGACCCCGGCGCCGAGCATGCTGCTCAACCGGGCCGCCACCAACAGCCTGCGCCGTATCAAGCAGGTGAAACCGTTCCCCGAACAAGCCTTCGGTGGACGTAACGAGCAGCGCTTCACCGCCACCTTCAACTACAGCGTGCAATAAGCACACACCACCAGGACGACAGTGATGAAGTTCACCCGGATTCATCTGGCACTCGTTGCCGCGACGAGCATGACCCATGGAGTGGTCATGGCAGATACCAGCGACAGTGACGTCGGGACTATTGGGGTACAGGGCAAGGCAACCGCTGGGGGCGGTTACATGGTCCAGGAAGAGAGCGCCAAGGGCCGCTCGACCATCACCAAGGAAGCGTTGGACAAACAGACGGCCACCGGCAACGCCATCGACAAGCTCAAGTACACCCCGGGCCTGAACATCTCCAGTGAAGACAACACCGGCCTCTCGGGTTTCCGCTTCACCATGCGCGGCATGAACTCCGACCAGGTCGGTATGTCGGTGGACGGCATGCCGATCAACGACTCCGGCAACTACGCGTTGTACTCCAACCTGTTGGGCGACCCGGAAAACATCGACCAGATTTTCGTCACCCAGGGCTCGTCGGAAGCCGACGGCCCGCACATCGGTTCCAGCGGCGGCAACATCGGCATCGTGACCATTCGCCCCACCAAGGAAACCGGTGCCTTCGTCAAGCAAGTGGTCGGCAGCAACGCCACCCGCAAGACCTTCGCCCGCCTCAATACCGGTGAAGTCAACGGCCTGAGCAACTGGCTGTCGGCTTCTCACACCGAAGGCCAGATGTGGCGCGGCTCGGGTGCCGTGCGTGCGGACAAGGTGGAGTGGAACAGCTTCTTCGACGCCGGCAACGGCAACACCGCCAACCTGATCCTCAAGTACCACGAGCAGGACAACAACAGTTACAGCCAGTTGACCAAGGCACAGTTCCAGCAGTACGGCCGCAAGTACGACCCGTACCCGGCGACACCGGCGGTGGGCGCCAACGGCAAGGTCAGCAGCTACTACGACTTGGCGCAGAACCCGTTCCAGACCTTTACCGCCGTGCTCAACACCCAGTACAAGCTGAGCGACAACCTGTCCCTCTCGGTGATCCCGTATTACTACTACGGCAACGGCAGCGGCGTGGGCTCCTCGGCCTATGCGCTGAACAGTGGCTCGAACAAGGGCGGCGTTTTCGACCTCGGCAACCTGCCGACACAGGCTCAATACAACGCCGACGGTTCCGCGACCACCGGCGTCTACTACCGCCCTTCGCGCACCCAGACCTGGCGCCCGGGCATCACCACCAAGCTGAACTGGGACCTGGGCGACCACAGCCTGCAATTCGGCTACTGGTATGAACGCGCCCGCCAAAGCCAGACCCAACCGTTCATTGCCCTCAAGAACAACGGCAAGCCAAGCGATACCTGGCCCGACGGCAACTCCGTGGTCGACGCCAACGGCAACACCGTACAGGGTCGCGACCGCTACACCGTGACGCCGGCGCAAAAGGTCTGGACCCAGGACACCTGGTACATCAACTCGGACTGGACGTTGATCGCGGGCATTGCCTACATGAACGTCGAGCGTGACGGCACCAACCACGGCAGCCTCACCGAGCAACCCGGCAAGGCCAGCCAGACCTACAACAAACTGCTGCCCAACGCCGGCCTGAAATACCAGCTCGACGAGCGTGACCAGTTGTTCTACAGCCTGTCGCGCAACATGCGTATTCCACAGAACTACGTGCTGTACGACAAAGGCGTCGGCTCCCTCGACTCCAAGCCGGAACTCAGCTGGAACCAGGAACTGGGCTGGCGCTACACCGGCGAAGACAGCACCCTCGCCGCGACCCTGTTCTACATGCAGTTCAAGAATCGCCAGCTCACCTCCCTGGACAGCAACGGTGATTCCGCCGACATCAACGCCGGCACCGTCATCAACAAAGGCCTGGAACTGGAGTGGAGCGGCAAGCTGCCGCACAACTTCAACTACTACACCTCCTACACCTACACCAGCTCCAAGCAGCAGGACGACCTGACCGTCTACAGCGCCGGCAAGCCGATCGTGCTGCCCACCAGCGGCAAGCAGTTCGCCAACGTGCCGACCAACATGCTGGCGGCCAACATCGGCTATGACGACGGGCGCTTCTACGGCACCTTCGGCGGCAAGTTCACCAGCAAGCTCTATGGCGACCTGACCAACGACGAAGCCATCTCCGCCCGCACCATCTTCAACCTCGGCGCCGGTATCTACCTGCCGGTGGACAAGAAAGTCGTCAAGGACGCAACCCTGCGCCTGAACGTCGACAACCTGTTCGACAAGAAGTACCTGGACGGCGTGTACACCACCAAGACCAACTCGGCGAGCTACAGCGGTTTCCGCGATGGCGACCCGGCCTACATCGTTGGGCTTGACCGCACCGTCACCGTTTCCCTGGAAGCCAATTTCTAACTGCGAGGCTCAGCATCATGGACATGAACCTGCTTCACCAAATCACCTTTTATGTGATGTACGCCGCACTGGCGATTGCAATCTTCATCACCATCGAACGTGGCATCTACTTCGCCTACGTGCGCCGCCAGGCCCGTGCATTGACCGAAGTGCTGGGCGCCAATGTGCACAGCGAACGCGACCTGCCGGAAAACCTGACTCGCCGTGACAGCCTGCCGCTGAGCATGGTGCTGCCGATCCTGGCGCAGAAGGCGTCCCATGGTTCGCGCAAGGACCTGGACGACGAGATCGAAACCCAGTACCTCAAGACCCGCGCGCCGCTGTCGCGCAGCCTGTGGATCATCGAAACCATCACCACCGCCGCGCCGCTGCTCGGCCTGCTGGGGACCATCCTCGGCATCATCGACACCTTCAAGGCGCTGGCCAGTGCCGGTGTGTCCGACCCGGGCCAGATTTCCGGTGGTATCGGTACGGCCCTGTTCGCCACGGGTTTGGGTATCGCCATCGCGCTGTTCTGCGTGGTGTTCCACAACTTCTTCCAGGACAGCCTGGAACGCATCAACGACCAGCTGAAAATCCTGCTGATCCGCGCGGCAACCGGTGCCCGCGTGCAGGGTGAAGTGCCGCACCTGGTACCGACCCCGCTGCACACCCGCACTGCGTGACCTTCCCGGGGCGGGCGCATCATGCGCCCGCCCTTTTTTTTGCCCGATGAGACGCCTATGTCCATATCGCTGAAATTACGTATCGCCGGCCTTGCAGGCCTGCTCCTCAGTCCGCTTGCCCAGGCGGACTTTTCAATTCCGGGATTTGAGTTGGTACACACCGTGCCAGTGGACACCCAACTTGGCACCGCCGATCTGCGCCAGCCCGGCCCCGTGTGGATCCAGCTGTTCGACGGCGCGAAAAGCCGCATCGACATCGGCCAGTTCTACGCGGCCGACCATCCTGGCTCGGTGATGGACAAGGTGATTGAACACCTGGAAGCCGCCGGCAAACGCGGGGTGAAAATTCGCTTCCTGCTGGAAGAAAAAGGCGTGCGGCTGTCGGAAGCCTCGACCCTGGAGCGCCTGAAAGCCATTCCCAACCTGACCTTCCGCATCCTGCCCTATGGCAAGCTGAGTGGCGGGATCATCCACGCCAAGTACATGGTAGTGGATGGCAAGCAGGCGTTTATCGGCAGCCAGAACTTCGACTGGCGTTCGCTGGAGCATATCCACGAAACCGGGCTGTTGATCAGTGATGCAAACGTCGTCGCCCAGACCCAGGCCATTTTTGAACAGGACTGGCAGGCCCAGGCTGCGTTGGCCGACAACCAGCCTGTTGCCCTGCCCGCCACAGGCGCCACACCGGCACGCACCGGCAACTACCTGGTAGCCAGCCCCCAGCGCTACAACCCGCCGGGTGTGGGTGATTCGCAGCTGGAACTGCCACGTCTGCTGGGCGAGGCGAAAAAGGAAGTGCGCGTACAACTGCTGGACTACGCGCCGCTGTCCTATGGACCTGACAGAACCCGGCCTTACTACGCGATGATCGACAATGCAGTGCGTGCAGCGGCAGCGCGCGGGGTCTCGATCAAGTTGATGGTATCCAACTGGAACACCGAAGCACTGGAATTGCCGTACCTGAAAAGCCTGGCGGTGCTGCCGAATGTCGAGGTCAAGATCGTCACGCTGCCCGAGGCCAGGCAAGGATTTATTCCTTATGCGCGGGTGATCCACAGCAAGACCATGGAAATCGACGGGCAAGTGGCGTGGGTGGGCACCAGTAACTGGCTGGGGGGTTATTTCGATAACTCGCGCAACCTGGAAGTGGTGATGCGCAGTGAAGCGATGGCCAAGCGCGTGGGAGATTTACACGAGCAACTGTGGGACGGGCCGTATGCCAAGGCATTGGACGTGACAAGCGAATACCCGGAGCCGCATCCGGGCAAGCCGTGAGCCGTTGCCTGCAAATCCCATGATTTGCGGGCAATGTCACATTGCCAGATATGAATGTTGCACTTTTCCGCCGTTGCGCTGACCAACCCTGCACACCTCATGGATGGAGAGCAGGGATGAACACCACACGCAATGGACTGTACGGTACGGCGCTGGTTTGGGCGGCCATCGGGCTGGCAGGTTGTGCCAATTCCATGACCTCCACCGGGGTGCCGGGGGTGAAGATGGGCGACAGCTATGAGCAGGTACTCGCCGTGGTCAGCCGTGATAATACGGTGACCAGGAAGATCGACGGGCAGGGATTCCGGGCTGAGGGTTACTCGCAGACATTCAGGGATTGTCGCAGCACATATTTTATCTTCCAGGGCGCCGATGGCTTGCAGATGGTCAGCCATGAGCCCGCACCGCATCTGTCGGTCAGCCAGAACTGCCGCCAGCCATGAGCACTTTACGTGTCATTCCCGCCCTGTTCCTGGTGCTCCTCAGCGGCTGTGGCCAGGTATATAACGTCCGCTCCCTCAACACCGCCTACACAGCGCCACCGTCTGCCGAGACGGCGCGCTTGCGCATTATCAGCGACGGCATGGTGCGCGCAGTGCCCGGGCGCGATTGTCTGGACTGGAATGTTCCCGGAGCAGGCGTGATGGTGTCCGCCAAATCCGGCTTCGCCGACCGCAATGGCGCAAGCCTGGGGATGCCGGGGCCGATTTACACCTGGGACGGTGCGGTGTCGTCCGAACAGGTGATTCCGGCGAACACGCCCATTGCCTTTCATTACCTTGGGTTGCCGCAATATGGCCGGCAATGTTTCAACACCATGACCTTTATCCCCAAGCCCGGCATGGACTACATGGTGCGAGCATCAATGTCCGGGAGTTGCTCATTCGAGCTTGCTGAGCTGCCGAAAGGTGCCGAACGATGGAGTCCGATTGAACCGACGCCATCGGGAAGGCTATCGATGTGCCATGCGATGGATAATTTCTAGCGGTACAAACGCAACGTGGGCCGAGGCATTGCACTCCGGCTCACAAAAAACCCACAAACAAAAACGCCGATCATTGCTGATCGGCGTTTTCGTTAAATATGGAGCGGGAAACGAGACTCGAACTCGCGACCCCGACCTTGGCAAGGTCGTGCTCTACCAACTGAGCTATTCCCGCAAATGGCGTCCCCTAGGGGACTCGAACCCCTGTTACCGCCGTGAAAGGGCGGTGTCCTAGGCCACTAGACGAAGGGGACACGCTACTGAAACACATGGTGTGTATTTCAGTGCCCAGAGATTAAATCCGAAGATTACGCCCTGGTTTCACTCAGTGCCGCCCGAGGGCAACACTGCTTAAATTTGGAGCGGGAAACGAGACTCGAACTCGCGACCCCGACCTTGGCAAGGTCGTGCTCTACCAACTGAGCTATTCCCGCATATGGCGTCCCCTAGGGGACTCGAACCCCTGTTACCGCCGTGAAAGGGCGGTGTCCTAGGCCACTAGACGAAGGGGACACACGTACAACATTCACTCCCTACCGCGTTTCGCTGTGTGCTTTACGCTGTAAGTGGCGCGCATTCTATGGATGGATTGGGAGGTCGTCAACCCCCAAGGATAAATTTATTTAAATCAATGACTTCGCCGTGGTTTACGGGGGTTGCAAGGGTTTCTCGCCGTCCAGGCTTTGGCGCCTATATTCTGGCGTTCCACAAGGCGCTATAGTTCGCCACAGCAAATGATGGCAATGTGCATCTACGCAGGGACTGCCCCGCTATATAGAAGAAACTACTGACGCAACTGGTCGCTCAGTCCTATCCGGTCACTGCACCAGTCACTACACTTCAATGCAAACCCCATAAAGAGGTCACACCGGTGACACCACTCATGATCACCCTGCTGGTAATAGCCGGGATCGTAATACTGATCGCCATTGGCTACATGAACCACGTGGTGGAAAACAATAAGCTGGAAAAGAACCGGACCCGGATCGAACTCAATGACCGGCTGCGCCGCTGCGGCGAAATCACCGAGACCTTCCCTGGCCAGTTGATGACGCCGCGACTCAAGTTGCTGCTGACCCGCCTGGAGCTCAACGTCAATCAGCGCCTGCTGAACCTCGACAAGTCCAATGCGTCGCTCAAGGCACGCATCACTGAACTCAACGCACTGGTGGCCCAGGGCGAATCGATTCCGGTGAACAACCCGCCCGGCCCGATCCAGACCGAAGCCAAGGCCAAGGATGTACGTTTCCTGCTCGAAGCACTGCATGGCCAGGTGACCCGAGCGGCCCAGGACGGTTTCCTGCCGACCAATGAAGCCAAGCACTGGATCAAGGAAATCCGCCATATCCTGGTGCTGCTGCACATCGAGTTCTTCAATAACCTGGGCCAGCACGCGCTGCAACAAGGCCAGCCGGGCCAGGCTCGCCTGGCGTTCGAACGCGGCGTGCAGTACCTGCGCAAGCAACCGGAGCCGGTGGTGTACAGCCAGCAGCTGCAATTGCTCGAGAAACAGCTGGCGCGCGCCAACTCCATGGTGCTGTCCAACCTTGAACCGGCTGAAGACGAGGTCAACGAATTGACCGAAGGCTTGAAAGTGGTGGATGCGGACGCCGACTGGAAGAAGAAAGCCATCTACGACTGATCCCCTGCCATTGTGGTGGGCGGCAAACCCGCTCGCCACATGCCATCACTCTGCACCTATCCCCTTCCCCTCGAATAGCGTAAAAAAGGCCCCTCTCTCCGTTAACGAAAAGGGCTTCGCCATGCCTGTCGTGCTCATCGATGGACAACCGCTGCATTACCTCGACCAGGGCACCGGCCCGGCCGTTCTCCTCGGTTCCAGCTACCTGTGGGACAGCCAGATGTGGGCGCCGCAGATCGAAGCCCTGTCGCAACAGTACCGGGTGATCGTCCCCGAGCTTTGGGGCCACGGCGAGTCCGGCGCACTGCCTGCAAACACTGCATCCCTGGACGACCTCGCACGCCAGCACCTGGCGCTGCTGGATCACCTGGACATTGCCCAGGTCAACCTCGTGGGCTTGTCGGTCGGCGGCATGTGGGGCGCACGCCTGGCGCTGCTGGCTCCCGAGCGGGTCAACAGCCTGGTGCTGATGGACACGCACCTGGGCGCCGAGCCGGAAGCCACTCGCCAATACTACTTTTCGCTGTTCAAGATGATCGAAGATGCCGGCGCCATTCCGGAACCGCTGCTGGATGTGGTGGCACCGATCTTCTTCCGTCCCGGTATCGACCGGGAGTCGGCCTTGTACCAGGATTTCCGCAACGCACTGCAGGCCTTCCCCAAGGAACGCCTGGTGCACAGCATCGTGCCCCTGGGCCGGATTATCTTCAGCCGCGCGGATGTGCTGGAACAACTGGCGCGCCTCGACACCGACACCACCCTGGTGATGTGTGGCGAGCAGGACAAGCCACGCCCACCGGCCGAATCAGAAGAAATGGCGGCCTTGATCGGCTGCGCGCTGACGTTGATTCCGCACGCCGGGCATATCTCCAGCCGGGAAAACCCCGATTTCGTCAACGAAGCGCTGCTGACCTTCCTGGCCAACAACGCCTGACCGCCCTGCCCTTTGATCGCCGCAGGCCTGCGGTGATCAAAGGCGGAAGTGCCCGACCATCCCCTTAAGCTCCGTACCCAACTGCGCCAGCTCGATGCTCGACGCTGCATTGCCCTGCATGCTCAACGCCGATTGATCGGCACTCGCACGGATGCTGGTGACGCTGCGGTTGATTTCCTCGGCCACCGAGCTTTGCTCTTCGGCCGCTGCGGCAATCTGCTGGTTCATCTGCTGGATCAACGACACCGCCGCCGCGATGCTGCCCAGGGCGCTTTCGGTTTCCAGGGCATCACTGACCGCCAGCTTGACCAGTTCGCCGCTCTGCCTGATCTGCTGCACCGAAGCCTGCGCAGCGCTGCGCAAGGTACTCACCAACCGTTCGATTTCCTCGGTCGATTGCTGGGTGCGCTTGGCCAGCGCCCGCACCTCGTCGGCCACCACGGCAAAACCGCGGCCCTGCTCGCCCGCCCGCGCTGCCTCGATGGCCGCATTCAGCGCCAGCAGGTTGGTTTGCTCGGCCACGCTCTTGATCACCTCAAGGACGGTACCGATAGTCTGGATCTCCGCGCTCAGGCTTTCGATGCTGGTACTGGCGGAGGTCGCGGAGCTGGCCAGCAACTCGATACGCTGCAAGCTCTGACGCACCACCTGCTGGCCGCTGTCGACCTTGTCATCCGCCGTCTGCGCCGCCTGGGCCGCTTCTTCGGCGTTGCGCGCCACATCGTGCACGGTGGCGGTCATCTGGTTCATGGCCGTGGCCACCTGCTCGGTTTCTTCCTTCTGGCTGCTGACCTCGATATTGGTCTGCTCGGTGACGCTGGACAGCGAATGGGCCGAGCTGGCCAGTTGCTCGATACCCGCCTGCAACCCGCTGACCATGCTGCTCAGGCCGCTGCTCATCTGTTGCATCGCGAGCATCAACTGGCCCATCTCGTCCCGGCGACTGACTTCCATACGGCCACTGAGATCACCGGCGGCAATCTGCTGGGCCACTGCAATCACGCTGCGCAACGGTGCAACGATCAAACGGGTAATGATCCACGCGGCAATCAGCCCGACCAATAACGCCAACGCCGAAGAACCGATGATCAGCAACGCGCTTTTCTTCAACTGCGACTGCATCGACAGGTCTTCTGCGTCGTAGGCCTGATTGACCCGGGTGACCACTTCGGCTGCGCGCTCGTGCAACTGCTTGTAGACGACTTTTTCCTGGGCCAGCAGCCCGGTGTATTCGCCGAGTTTTTCACTGAAGGCCGCGATATGCCCGGACACTTCGTTAAGCACGGTTTGGTAGCCAGGATCCTTGACGGTGGTTTTCAGCTGTTCGACCTGGGCCAGGGCCTGATCGGCCTGCTCGATCTTGCCTTGCTCGGCGTTCTCGTCATCGCCCTTGCGGCTCTGGTCCAGGCGCACGTGCGCTTCGTTCATGGCCTGCAGCATCAGGCGCGAGACCTGGCTGACCTGCCCCGCCTGCTCGATGAATTCGGCACCTTCCTTGCCCTGGCTTTCCTTGAGGCCATAGGCGCCGTCGTCCGCCAGCCCGGCCTGCAACACATCAAGGTTGTTGGCGACACTGGAGACCGACCAACTGGCCATTTCCAGCGCCAGGTCCTTGGTCTGGGTCAGCTCGACAAACTCATCGAACGCCTTGCGATACGCCGCCAGCGCCTGCTCGACGTCGCTCATCACCGGGACATTGGCAGGCGACTGGGCCTTGAGAATTACCGCCTGGGCCGCCAACGCGTCGACACTTTCGTGCAAGGCGTCCACCGACTTGGGGTCGGCATGCAACGCGTAGTCCTGCTCGATCAAGCGCACCTTGAGCAAGCCGCTGTTGAGCGCCGACATGGCTTTAAGGCCCTCGAAGCGCTGGCCAACGGTTTGCAGCGACCATACGCCAATTGCGGCCACCAATGCCGTCAACAGCAGTACCAGGACAAAGCCCAAGCCCAGTTTCTTGGCCATACCGAGGTTGGCAAAACGTCGTTGCACGGCAGAAATCATTGCACTTGAGTCCTCTTGCAATGGCGAATGCCATCAAGCCAGGTTTCGATGCAGCGAGATTCGCAACCCCGGGGCACTGAATACAAGGGTTTGGCGCCACAATAATGGCAAAAAGCTACATCCTCGTCGTTTTCAGAATGGTAGAGGTCGATCCTGCCGGCCCCATAGCCTTGAACAACGCCAGTGCACGCTGATCAGAAGCGTAGGCCACATTGATGCGCAGCCAGTCGCTGGATTCGCCCGTCGGGCTGAAAAGCGTTCCCGGCGTCAGCAACACCCCCAGCCGGCGAGCCCGTGCCTGCACGGTGGAACGGTCGCCGACACCAGGGCGCGCCCAGAGGAACATGCCCCCCGCCGGCACCGCAAACACCTCCCACTCTTCGTCTTCCAGCACCTGCAGGGTCATGGCCATTTCCGTGCTCAGCCGCCGGCGCAGGCGTTGCACCCACTTGCGGTAGGTACCATTGGCCAGCAACGTCGCCACCACCGCCTCGGCAAACCGCGAGGTGCCGATGCCGGTCAAGGTCTTGACCCTGGCCAATTGCGCGATGATCGCCCCGCTGGCCGTGAGGTACCCCACCCGCAAGGCGCTGCTGAGGGTCTTGGAAAAACTCGAGACATAGATCACCCGGTCCTCGTGGGGCAACGCCGACAACCGGGTGCACGTGGCATGTTGCAGGTCGCCATAGACGTCCTCCTCGATGATGAAGAAGTCCTGGGAATGGGCCAGTTGCAGCAAGCGCTCGGCCACCGCCAGGGACAGGCTGGTGCCGGTGGGGTTGTGATACAGGCTGTTGATGAACAGGCACTTGGGCCGGTGCCCGCGCAACAGCGCTTCCAGGGCAGGCATGTCCGGGCCGCCACGGGTGCGCGGCACTTCCAGCAGCTTGACACCGTGAAAGGCCAGTTGGCGGTAAAGGTTGCCGTACCCCGGGCTTTCCACCACCACGGTATCGCCGGCCTTGAGCAGCGTGCGGATCAGCAGGTCCTGGGCGTGGCTCGCGCCGTGGGTGGTGAGAATATGCTCGACCCGGGTTGCCACCTGGATGTGCGCCAGGCGCTTGAGCAGCTGTTCACGCAGGGCCGGCAGCCCCAGCGGCGTGCTGTAGTTGAAGACGGCCGCGGTGTCGGTGCGGGTGACTTCACGAATCGCGTAGCTGATGTCGTCGCTCTCGCGCCAGGTGTCCGGCAGCCAGCCGCATCCCAGTTTCAGTTCGCCCAGTTGATTGTCGATGAAGGCGCCCCACCCCGACTCGGCGCCCTCATACCATTGGTTTTCACCGCGAAGACCACGCTCGGCGGGTGGCTGGGCCACACAGAAACCGGCGCCTTGCCTTGAGGCCAGCACACCTTGGGCAACCATCCGCTCGAACGCCTCGATGACGCTGGACTGACTGAGCAGGTTCTCGTGGGCCAGTTGCCGCACCGAGGGCAACCGCGTCCCGGGGCTGGCGCCGCTCTCGCGAATCCAGGCGGCCAGCGCACTGACGATTTGCTGCACTACCGGTACAAGGGCTTGTCGATCGATCCCTAAATCCATGAGCCACTCACTTAAACTGTTGTCATTTAACCCAAACCAGTTAAGCACAGAAGCCCAATGACAGCCGCGATCAAGATTTATTAAATCATTGATTTAATTGAATTATTTACCTAGTGAAACACATTCAGGTGAGGCATCTGGCCACCTGCGGAAAAACCCCACAGCGCCTCCAACGCTTTTCTGAATGGCATCCGCCTCACTTCCTAAATCGCGGTCGCGCCACCGTCCACCGCCAATGCCTGGCCCGTGGTGAAGGCAGCACCGTCGCTGCACAGATAAAGCACTGCGCTGGCGATCTCCTCGACCTTGCCGATACGCCCGACCGGGTGCATGGCGGCGGCAAATTCGGCTTTGCGCGGGTCAGCTTCATAGGCACGGCGGAACATATCGGTGTCGATCACGGCCGGGCATACCGCGTTGACGCGGATTTTCTTTTTCGCGTACTCGATCGCCGCCGACTTGGTCAGGCCGATCACCGCGTGCTTGGACGCGGCATAGATACTCATCTTCGGCGCCGCCCCAAGTCCTGCCACAGAAGCCGTGTTGACGATGGCGCCGCCGCCCTGAGCCAGCAGCAACGGCAGTTGATACTTCATGCACAGCCACACGCCCTTGACGTTGACGCCCATGATTGCGTCGAACTCATCCAGGCTGCCGTCCGCCAGCTTGCCCTTCTCGATCTCGATCCCGGCGTTGTTGAAGGCATAGTCCAACCGGCCATAGGTGGCCACGGTCTGCTGCATCAACTGCTGCACGTCCGCTTCGAGGGTGACATTGCAGCGCACAAACACCGCTTCGCCACCGGCCTGATGAATCAGCGCCACAGTGCCCTCGCCGCCAGCCGCGTCCAGGTCGGCGACTACGACTTTCAAGCCTTCAGCGGCGAACGCCAGCGCAGTGGCGCGGCCAATGCCGGCGGCCGCACCGGTCACCAGGGCGACCTGGCCGGAAAATGTCATGCTCATGGTGGATGTTCCTTCGATGGGAATGCTCGATGACCCCAGTCTAGCCAGAGCCACCATCGGCGCGTCAGCACTATCAAAAGCCCGGTTGGCGAACCATGAGCCGCAGTGATAACGGCACCGGCATCACTATCATTGCAGTGGATCGGTGGGCATTCGCAGGTGCCGCGCACCTTGCCGGTGCAGCCCGAAGGGTCTATCACTCAAGGTCCACTTCTCAAGAGTCGCTGCCATGACTGCCCAGACCAACCGCCAATTCCTGCTCGCCAAACGCCCGGTCGGCGCGGCCACGCGGGACACCTTCACTTACCAGGAAGTGCCGGTGGGTACCCCCCAGGACGGCCAGGTGCTGGTGCACAACGAATACCTGTCCCTGGACCCGGCCATGCGTGGCTGGATGAACGAGGGCAAATCCTACATTCCACCGGTGGGTATCGGCGAAGTCATGCGCGCCTTGGGCGTAGGCAAGGTGATCGCGTCGAACAACCCGAAATTTGCCGTGGGCGACTACGTCAACGGTGCCTTGGGTGTGCAGGATTACTTCCTCGGTGAGCCGCGGGGTTTCTACAAGGTCGATCCGAAACTGGCGCCGTTGCCGCGTTATCTGTCGGCGCTGGGGATGACCGGCATGACCGCTTACTTCGCCCTGCTGGACACCGGCGCGCCCAAGGCCGGCGAGACCGTGGTGATCTCCGGCGCGGCAGGCGCGGTGGGCAGCATTGCCGGGCAGATTGCCAAGATCAAAGGCTGCCGCGTGGTAGCCATCGCTGGCGGCGCCGACAAATGCAGGTTCCTGGTGGATGAACTGGGTTTTGATGCAGCCATCGACTACAAGAACGAAGACGTGCATGCCGGCCTCAAGCGCGAGTGCCCGAAAGGTGTGGACGTGTATTTCGATAACGTCGGCGGGGACATTCTCGATGCCGTGCTCAGCCGCCTGGCATTGAAAGCCCGCGTAGTGATCTGCGGCGCCATCAGCCAGTACAACAACAAGGAAGCTGTCAAAGGGCCAGCCAACTACCTGTCACTACTGGTCAATCGTGCGCGCATGGAAGGGTTTGTGGTGATGGACCACGCGGCGAATTTTGCCGCTGCCGGGCAGGAAATGGCCGGCTGGATGGCTCAGGGCAAGCTCAAGAGCAAGGAAGATATAGTCGAGGGGCTGGAGACGTTCCCGGAAACGCTGATGAAACTGTTCAACGGTGAGAACTTTGGGAAGTTGGTACTTAAAGTCAGCTGACACACCTCAGAACCAAATGTGGGAGCGGCGGTGCGACGGTTCGACTTGCTCGCGAAGGCGGTAGAGCAGTCACCTTATGCATTGACTGTCACACCGCCTTCGCGAGCAAGCCCGCTCCCACAATTTTTTACCGTGCCCACTTCAGGTCGGGTAGGTCAGGCAATCTCGGCAACTACCGCTGCCAGCGCCTTGGCCGGGTCGGCCGCCTGGCTGATCGGGCGACCGATCACCAGGTAATCGGAACCGGCATCGAGGGCCTGGCGCGGGGTCAGGATGCGACGCTGGTCGTCCTGGGCGCTGCCCGCCGGGCGAATCCCCGGGGTCACCAGTTGCAACGCCGGGTGGGCGGTCTTCAGCGCCTGCGCTTCCAGCGCCGAGCACACCAGGCCGTCCAGGCCAGCCTTTTGCGCCAGGGCCGCGAGGCGCAGCACTTGTTCCTGTGGCTCGATGTCCAGGCCGATGCCGGCCAGGTCTTCACGCTCCATGCTGGTCAGCACGGTCACGCCAATCAGCAGTGGCTTGGGGCCGCTGCGCTGATCGAGCACTTCACGGCACGCAGCCATCATGCGCAAGCCGCCGGAGCAGTGCACGTTGACCATCCACACGCCCATCTCGGCGGCGGCCTTGACCGCCATCGCGGTGGTATTGGGGATATCGTGGAATTTCAGGTCGAGGAACACCTCGAAGCCTTTGTCACGCAAGGTGCCGACAATTTCGGCGGCACAACTGGTGAACAGTTCCTTGCCAACCTTGACCCGGCAAAGCTTGGGGTCCAACTGGTCAGCCAGCTTCAGTGCGGCGTCACGAGTGGGGTAATCCAGGGCGACGATGATAGGAGTCTGGCAGGCGGACATTGGAATGGGCTCTCAGGCAAGTCGAAATCGGCGCGGATTGTAGCGCAAGCAGCGGGTTTGCGGGATCCGATGATCGGTAATTCGCGATTTAGCCGCCAGATTGCGGGCTCCCGGGCAATTGTGTCAAAACAGATACATTCCCGACATGCCTGCAATACCCCCGAAGATTAGCCTCGCACACGTGAACCATCGTACAGAACTTCCAGCCCCGGGGCTGGGCGCCTATGCTGAACGCAACAACCTCGCCGCCGAGCTTCGGCCCGGCGGCCCACCAGGTAGATGATCGCACCATGCAAACCCTGACTCCTGTGCTGAATGACGATCAAAAAGGCTCGCTTGTCGGTGAAGACAAACGCTGGAATACCCGCGCGCTGATTGTCGACGACGACGTGCCGATCCGCGAACTGCTGATCGATTACCTGGCACGCTTCAACATTCTCGCCAGCGGCGTGACCGATGGCGCGGCCATGCGCCAGGCCATGCAAGCCGAGACCTTCGACGTGGTGGTGCTCGACCTGATGCTGCCGGGCGAAGACGGCCTGTCGCTGTGCCGCTGGCTGCGGGCAGAATCGGACATCCCGATCCTGATGCTCACCGCCCGCTGCGAACCTACCGACCGCATTATCGGCCTGGAACTGGGGGCCGACGACTACATGTCCAAGCCCTTCGAGCCCCGCGAACTGGTGGCCCGTATCCAGACCATCCTGCGTCGCGTGCGGGATGACCGCACTGAGCAACGGGCGAATATCCGCTTCGACAACTGGCGCCTCAACAGCGTACTGCGCCAACTGGTGGCCGACGACGGGCTGGTGGTGCCGCTGTCCAACGCCGAATTCCGCTTGCTGTGGGTGTTTATCGAGCGCCCGCGCCGAGTGTTGAGCCGCGAGCAATTGCTGGATGCGGCCCGTGGCCGTTCCATCGAAGCCTTTGATCGCAGCATTGACCTGCTGGTCTCGCGCCTGCGCCAAAAACTCGGGGATGACCCCAAGGCCCCGCAGTTGATCAAGACCGTACGCGGTGAAGGCTACCTGTTCGACGCCCGAGATATCGGCTGATGCGCAACGCCTTCAACACCCTGTTCGGGCGGCTGTTCGGTGTGTTGCTGGTAGCGATTGTGCTGGCCCACGCGCTGGCATTCTTCTGGTTTCACCATTATGGCCCGCCGCCCCCTCCGCCCCACGAGACCTTCATCGAGCAACCGGACGGCAGCCTGACGCCAATGCCCAAGGAGCATCGCCGTCCCTGGTTCGGCGGGCCTGTGGTGCCGCTGACCTTCCAGTTTATCTCGCTGATCATTGCCGCCTGGTACGGCGCCAAGCTGCTCAGCCGGCCAATCCAGCGCCTGAGCGCCGCGGCCGAGCGCCTGAGCCTGGACCTCGACAGCCCACCGCTGAACGAGTCCGGCCCACGGGAGGCGCGGCAAGCGGCGTCGACCTTCAACCTGATGCAAAAGCGCATCCGCGAACAGGTCACCCAGCGTGCCCGCATGCTGGGCGCCGTGTCCCACGACCTGCGCACGCCGCTGTCACGGCTCAAGCTGCGCCTGGAACAGATCGAAGACACCAAGCTGCAGGGCCAGATGCGCCAGGACCTGGACGACATGATCGGCATGCTCGACGCCACCCTGAGCTACCTGCACGAGCAGCGCACCAGCGAAACCCGGCATTGGCTGGATGTGCAGGCGCTGGTGGAATCCCTGAGTGAAAACGCCCAGGACCGCGGCTCCGATGTGCAATGCAGTGGTGAGTGCGCGCCGCTGCAAGTGCAACCGATGGCCCTGCGTTCGTGCCTGAACAACCTGATCGATAACGCCCTGCGGTACGCCGGCACCGCGCGCATCGAACTCGCGGACACTCCGCAGGCGCTGGTGGTGAAGGTAATCGACCACGGCCCGGGCATTGCGGCGGATAAACGCGAGGCGGTGTTTGAACCGTTTTATCGGCTGGAAGGCTCGCGCAACCGCAATTCCGGTGGCGTGGGGTTGGGCATGACGATTTCCAAGGAAGCCGTGGAACGCCTCGGTGGACGGCTGAGCCTGGAGGAAACTCCGGGCGGCGGCCTTACCGCCGTAATGTGGCTGCCAAGGGCGTAGGAATGGTTCCTGCGCCCTGCAGGAACCATTACTGCCCGGTTTTATCTTCCCGCCGCACCTGAGCCTGGGTAGCACTCCAGTCCGTCAACAAGCTATACGCTACCGCCAGCAATGTCGGGCCGATAAACAGGCCGATAAAGCCGAACGCAATCAACCCGCCAAACACCCCCAGCAACACGATCACCAGCGGCAGGTTGCCGCCACGGCTGATCAGGTAGGGCTTGAGCACGTTATCGACGCCGCTGATGATGAACGTGCCCCATACACCGAGGAACACCGCATAGGTGTAGTCGCCCTTCCAGGCGAGCCAGGCGGTGGCCGGGATCCAGATCAGCGGCGGGCCCATCGGAATCAGGCTGAGCAGGAACGTCACGATCCCCAGCACCAAAGCCCCCGGAACACCGGCAATCCAGAAGCCGATCAGCGCCAGCAAGGCCTGGGCGGCAGCGGTGCCGATCACACCGTTGACCACCCGCTGCACCGTACCCGCGACCAGTTCGATGTAATAACCCGCCCGGTCGCCGATCAAGCGCTCCAGCAAGCGATGCACAAACATCGCCAGGCGCGGCCCGTCACGGTAGAAAAAGAACACGAACACCAGGCTCAGGGTCAGTTCCAGGATGCCGCCGCCGATCTGCGCACTGCGGGCCAGCAACCAGTTGCCGACCTGGCCCAGGTACGGTTTCAACGTGACCATCAGTGCCGCGCCCTGCTGGTCGATGCTGTCCCACATCGCCACCAATCGTTCGCCGACAAAGGGAATGGAGCCGAGCCAGGTGGGCGCCGCAGGCAAGCCATCCACCTGGATATCCTTGATCAGGCCCACGGCATCGCGCACATGGTCGGCCAGGTTGAACCCCAGCCAAACCAGCGGCAACGCCACCAATAGCATCCAGACCAGGGTCAGGATCCCGGCGGCCAGCGATTCGCGACCGCCCAGCCAGCGGGTGAGCAAGCGCATCACCGGCCAACTGGCAAACGCCAGTACCGCGCCCCAGAACAGCGCCGACCAGAACGGCGCCATCACCCAGAAGCTGGCACCAAACAACACCAGCAGCAGGATCTGCACCAGCAGGCGATCGTTATTGAGCATGTGGTTTCTCGAAAAGAAGTCTGTAAGAGCAAGAGCTTAGGCGAACGGCGCGGGTCCGTTCGCCCTGGAACGGTCAGCGTATCAGATGCAGGTGCAAACCCTTGGCTTCAGTGGTGCCGGTTTCCAGGCGCGCCGCACGTACGCCCTGATCGATCAAGCCCTGGCGCCATGCCTCGGCGGTGGGCCCGGTCAAACTGACCCGCAACGTGGCATCCAGGTTCAATCCGCGGGAAATAAGGGTGAGCCAGGTGGCGTCAGGCTCGGCGCCCAGCTTGGGAAAATCCAGCTCGCCAGTGCTTTTCAGTTCCCGCAGCAGCGTAGCGGAGGTCGGCAGCAAATCGCCCAACGGTGCGCTGGCGTCCATCTGTTCCACGTGCAGGTACGCCCGTCGATTGCCCCGGGTGATGCCGTACAACGCGACCAGGGAGTTGTCCTGCGGGGCCGCCAGGCGCAGCAGCAGGTATTCCTGCTGGCCGTCGGCGCCCACCAGCTTGGCATTGCCGAACACTTCATTGGCCCACAGGCTGCTTTCACCGCAATCACGGGCCTGGCACCAGAACAGCAGTTGCGCGCCCTGGGCCTGCAAGGCTTCGCGGGTGGCGGTAAAGGCGGCGCTGGAGGTGTGCTCGGCAGGCAGTTCATAGGTGATGGCAGTGGCTTGGCCGCGGGCGGTGGCCTGGCCTTCATAGCGCAGCTGGCCGCTGATCTTGCGGATCGAGCCCAGCGGGTAGATACGTTCTTTCTCTTCGGCGGGACGGTAGTCGACGATCTGCGCGTCGACCTGACGGGCCACGGCGGGCAAGTCCTGGCTACCCGGTACGTCGGCGGCAAACACCAGCGGGCTGAAACAGCACAGCCCCAGAACACGGAAAAATCCCTTCGGCATACTCATCGGATCGGCGCGCCCTGGCCATAGGGGTGCGCTGCGGTGTTGAGATCGTTCATGGTTGACTCCCTTTCGATCCGCCCAGCCTCGGCAGTTGACCCCGCCAAGTCAAGGCGTGGAGAAGAACCGATTGAAACAGTCTGCAACAAGGGTAGCGCCTGGCTCGTCATTCAGGTGCAAATGATGGCCACCGGGCAAGGTAGTCACCTGGAACGGAAGCCCGGAAAGCAATTCGGAATGTTTCGCCAACATGCCGTCTTCGGCGACCACCAACTGTGTCGGACAGCCGACTCGGCGCACGAAGGCCATCGCCTGTTCTTCTGTCAGGCGCATGGGGGAGGCCAGGGTCAGGCGGCTGTCGCTGCGCCAGGTGTAACCACCCGGCACGGGCATCAAGCCACGCTGGGCCAGCAGTTCGGCGGCTTCACGACTGACTGCCACCACGCCTTTCATCCGCGCTTCCACCGCGCGATCAAGGGTGCTGTACACCGGCTTGCGCTTGTCCTGCAGGTTCATTTGCGCCTGCAACGCCATGCCGAGGCGTTCGGCGGCGTTGTCTGCGGTGCCGGTCGGCGGGATCACGCCATCAATCAATCCCAGGTGCGTCACCCGCTCCGGCAAGGCGCCGGCCAACACCAGGGAAACGATGGCGCCGAGGGAGTGGCCAAGTAATGCAAAACGTTTCCATCCCAATTGTTCGGCGACTTGCAGCACGTCGTGGACGTAATCCCACAGGGAATAACCGGCGCCAACGGGTCGATGGGCCGAGTGACCATGGCCGGCCATGTCCAGCGCAACGATGCGCAGGCCATCGAGTTTCGGTGCCAGGCGGGCAAAGCTGTTGGCGTTGTCCAGCCAGCCATGCAGGGCAATCACCGGCAAACCGTCTTCAGGGCCGAACAGATGCGCCGCCAACTCGATGTGCGGCAGCGCCAGGCGGACTTCTTCGACGGGCGCAGTCATGCGCAACTGCGCTCGCGCTGGCGAGCTTCCCAACGGGCAAACAGGTTCTTGATCAAAGTGGCGGTGTCCTGTGGGCGTTCAAGGGGAAACATGTGGCCGCCGGGCATGGTCAGCATTTCGCCCATGGGCATGCGCCCCACGCCGCTGGCATGGTGACGCATCACCACCCGGCTCTGGCGACCACGCACCACCGCCAGCGGCACTTTCAGTTGCCGGGCCTGGCCGGGGCTGGTGTGGGGTACGCCGCGGTAGATGCTGATTTCGGTGGCCGGATCAAAGCGCAGGCGCAGGCGATCACCCACCGGCTCCAGGCCGTGTTGCAGGTAGGCATCAAAACAGTCGGGATCAAAGCCGCGAAACAAGGTCTTGCCAGCGAAGTACTGGCGCGCAGCCGCCAGGTCGGCGAACTCTTCACGACGGCCCAGGGTGCGCCCCGCCGGGGTCAGCCGGTCAATAAAGCCGAAACGCTTGGCCGCGCGGATCACCCAGCGATCGGCCAGGGTCAGTACCGGCGAATCCAGCATCACCACCCCGCGATACAGCTGCGGGCTACGCATGGCCGCGTGCAGGTGCAGCACGCCACCCAACGAATGGCCCACGCCCCACACCGGCTCCGGTTGTTGCTCAAGGTGGTGGATCAGTTCGTCCACCAGGTTCTGCCAATTGTCATCCACTGGAAACCGGGGGTCGTGACCGTGCTGCGGCAAATGCGCGACGGCGTACTCCGGGGCCAGGGCGGCAAACAATTTGCCGTAGGTCGCCGAAGGAAAGCCATTGGCGTGAGCGAAAAACACGTGCTGCGACATACCTGATCCATCACCGTAAACAGAGTGTTGATTCTCCCCAGACCCGGCAGTCACGGCAATGACTGTAACTGCCAGGAATGATGACACTCACGCCACGCCTATCGGGCCGGCGGCTTCTCCCCCAGCGGTACCACGGCCATGGTCAGGCGCGATACGCAGCTGGCCTTGCCTTCATCGCTGGTCAGGCGGATGTCCCACACGTGGGTGGTGCGCCCGATATGAATCGGCTTGGCCACCGCCGTCACCCGCCCGCTGCGCAAGCCGCGCAGGTGGTTGGCGTTGATTTCCAGGCCCACGCAATAGAACTTGCTGGCGTCGATGCACAGGTAACTGGCCATGGAGCCCACGGTTTCCGCGAGTACCACCGACGCGCCGCCGTGCAGCAGGCCGTAGGGTTGATGGGTGCGGTGGTCGATCACCATGCTGGCCGTCAGGGACTCGTCGTCAAAACGTTCAAAGCGGATATCCAGTACTTCACCGATGGTGTTTTTCTGAATCGCATTCAGTTGCTCGATATTCGGTTGGGTGCGCCACAGGCTCATTGATCGGTCCTTATTGGTTTTATGTCAGTGCTCAATCCTGCCACAGCACGGCTTCGGAGCGCTCGCTCCAGGCCAGGAACTGCGACCCGTAGGCTGATTCAATCACGTTGCGCTTGATCTTCAAGGTCGGCGTGAGAAAACCGTTTTCCACCGCCCAACTGTCTTTCACCACCACCAGTTGGCGCAAGCGCTCATGTTTATCCAGCACCTGGTTGACCTCTTCCAGCAAGCGTTCAAGGCTGCCCTGCAAAGCCTGGCGCCCAGCGCCTGCGGCATCTTGCAGGCCCACGGCAGATAACACGCACAGGCCCATGGGCGCACTCAAGCCATCGCCCACCACGCACACCTGCTCGATGCGTGCATGTTCGGCCAGGCGGTTTTCAATCGGCGCCGGGGCCACGTATTTGCCTTTGCTGGTCTTGAAGATTTCCTTGAGCCGCCCGGTCAGCCGCAGGCGGCCATCGGTGCCCTGCTCGCCCTTGTCGCCGGTGCGCAGGAAGCCGTCGGCGGTGAGGGTCTCGGCAGTTTTTGCCGGGTCCTTGTAATAACCGAGCATGGTCGCGCCGCTGCGTACCTGGACTTCGCCGTCGTCACCGATGCGCACTTCGACGTCCGGGCATGGCGGGCCTATCCAGCCGAGTTTCTGCTGGCCGGGGCGGCACACGTGGGAGTAGCCGCAGCTTTCGGTCATGCCATAGACCTCCAGCACATCCAGGCCCAGCCGGCGATACCAGACCAACAGTGCTTCGGGCACGGGGGCTGCGCCGGAGATCGCCACGCGCACAGCGTCCAGGCCCAACCCGGCGAGTACTTTGTGGCCGACCCGCTTGCCGATGAAGGGCAGGCGCAGCAAGGTATCGAGGCGGCTTGCGGGGATTTTGCTATAGACGCCCATCTGGAATTTGGTCCAGATCCGCGGTACGCCGAACAGCGCTGTTGGCCTCGCCCGTTTGAGGTCTGTCAGAAAAGTGTCGAGGCTCTCGGCGAAAAATACTGTCTGTCCGGTGTAGATCGAGGCCATCTCCACGAACATGCGTTCGGCGACGTGGCACAGCGGCAGGTAGGACAGCAGGCGGTCGCCCTCCCCCAGGCCGAACAGTTCAGTGCCGCGGATGGCCGCGAAGGCCAGCGCGCCGAAGCTGTGCATCACGCCCTTGGGCAGGCCGGTGGTGCCGGAGGTGTAGATGATGGTGGCTAGATCGGATGCTGCGGGCGCGGGGTTGTCCTGAATGGGTGAGCAGGCTTGCAGGTCGGCCCAGGTGAAATCGAATTCGCCATCGGGGCACAGCGGCAGGCTGATGGTGGGCAGGTCGGCCTTTACTCCGGCGGACATGGCGGGCCAGTCATCCAGTTTGCCGATAAATGCCAGTGCGGCTTCGGAATGCTCGAGTACGTGGGCGACGGAGTCGGCGGTGAGGTTGGGGTAGAGCGGGACCGAGACGTGGCCGGCCATCCAGATGGCGAGGTCGGCGATGATCCAGTGGGCGCAGTTTTTCGAGATCAGGGCGATGTGGGAGCCCTGGGGCAGGTCGCGGGCTCGCAGCCAGTGGGCGGCGCAGCGGGCCTGGTGGCCGGCTTCGGCCCAGGTGAGGGTTTGGACCTCGCCGCCTTTGATGGGCTGAACCAGGAATCGTTGCCGTGGGTGGCGGGCTTCGCGGTCGAAGAAGACTTGCAGCGGCAAACGAATAGCGACAGACATGGACGCGCTCCTTTGTGTTCCGATGGTAGCCAACCAAGCACTTGCTTGGCTGACTATTTCATGGGAGCGCGGGGGGTGCAAGTTCTGCTGTTTGGGGGTATATCCGTTATTTGGGTGATGGCTGAAATGGGTTCCGCTCTTACAGC
>NZ_JACAOM010000008.1:0-37990 GCF_013386245.1 Pseudomonas sp. 21615526
CATACCCGCCACCCCCCTGGGTCTTGCGACAAATCGAGCAATAACACCGCTGATAAGGGTAGGGATGCGCACTCTCAAGACTGAACGAAACCGCGCCGCAATGGCAGGAACCTTCAAGCTGCATGACCAGATCTCCTTCGCAAAAGGGCAACGTTAGCTTAGGCGCCCGGCAGCCGTGGCGGTTCCATCTCGGGCATCAAGGTCGCGATCAACGCCCGAATCGTCCCCGGCAACGCCTCCAGTTCCCGCACCAGAATACTGCGCTCGCGCACCGCCCAAACTTCATCCAGCTTCACCGTCACCAGTTGCATGGTCCGGCTGTGCCGCACGGCGGCCGACTCGGGAATGATGCCGATCCCCACGCCCGCCTCAACCATCCGGCAGATCGCCTCGAAGCTCGACATTTGAATGCGCAACGACAAGTGCTTGCCCAGCCGCTCCACATGCTCACGCAGGAAACTCAGCAACGTGCTGCCGTCATGCAAGCCGATATGTTGATAAGCCAGGGTTTGCTCCAGCGTCACCGAAGGCAGGCTCGCCAGCGGATGCCCCACCGGTACCGTCAGCACCAGGTGGTCGGTGCTGAAGTGCAGCACCTGCAAACCCGACGCTTCCACAGGCCCGGCGATGATGCCCATGTCGCTGGTGCCATCCAGCACGCCCCGCACGATATCCCGCGACAGCCGCTCCTGCAGGTCCACCGTCACGCCGGGGCGCTGGGACAGGAAGCCGGCCAGCACCTCCGGGAGAAATTCGGTCACGGCGGTGGTGTTGGCAAAAATGCGGATATGCCCGGCCGAGTCGATGCCGTATTGGGTGAACTCGCTTTTCAGGTAATCCACCTGGCGCATGATCAGCCGCGCATGGTGCAGCAGCCGTTCGCCCGCCGGGGTGATCTCCACGCCACGGCTGTCGCGGTACAACAGGCGGGTGTCGAGCTGGCCCTCCAGGGCCTTGATCCGTGCACTGGCGGCGGCCGGCGAAAGGAACGCGCGCTTGGCGCCCTGGGTCAGGCTGGGGGATTCGGCGATATGGATAAACAGGCGTAAGTCAGCCAGATCAAAGTGCATGCAAGGCTCCGGGGCAGCGACGAAGAACCCATGTGGGTTCTTGAGATCTTTATTATGGGCGATGGCGTTCAGCATAGCCGAACGCTGCTTTATTGAAATGCAAATTCTCAGAACGGCCAGGGCCCAGCATGATCCGGTTCAGATTCCCTGCCCGAGGACATGCACCTGATGAGCGCCACAGACTGGATCGGCCGTAGCGAAACAGCCCACGACCACTTGAGCCACAACCTGCTCAAACGCATCGCCGCCACCTTTGGCGAAGCGGTACCGGCAGATGGCGAGCCGGTTCCGCCGTTGTGGCAATGGTGCTTCTTCCAGGACCCGCTGCCCGAGTCCGCCCTGGGCGGTGACGGTCATCCGGCCCGCGGCGGTTTCCTGCCGCCGGCCGATAATCGCAACCGCATGTGGGCCGGCGGGCGCATCGAGTTCTTCCATGCATTGCGTGCCGGTGAGGCCGCCACCCGCGTTTCGACCATCACCCGGGTGGAAGAAAAAACCGGTCGCACCGGCTCGTTGTTGTTCGTCACCGTGCGCCACGACTATTCCCAGGACGGCCGCCTGGCCCTGCGCGAAGAACAGGACATCGTCTACCGCGAACCCACGCCGCCCAAGCAGGGCAGTGGTGACGCGCTCCCCGAAGGCGCCTGGCGTGAAGCGGTCGACCCGACGCCAACCCTGTTGTTCCGCTACAGCGCCGTGACCTTCAACGGCCACCGCATTCACTACGACTACCCCTATGTCACCGGCACCGAAGGTTATTCGGGGCTGGTGGTGCACGGTCCGCTGATCGCCACCTTGAGCCTGCGCGCATTTTGCCGCGCCAACCCCGCGGCCATGTTGCGCCGTTTCTCGTATCGCGGCGTGCGTCCGTTGATTGCCCCGCAAGCCTTTGAAGTGGGCGGGCACGTCACCGCGCCGGGCGTCGCGGAACTGTGGGCGGGCAACGCCGACGGCCTGGCCCAGCGCGCCGAACTGCATTTCGAATAAACCTCCAAGAACAACAGGCGGAGAGCCGTTAATGAACCCGAATGACAACGAAGAACTGAATGCCATCCGCGAAGGCGTGCGCGCACTCTGCGCCGAATTCGACGCCGCCTACTGGCGCAAGGTCGATGAAGAAAAGGGTTTCCCGGAAGCCTTCGTCAAGGCCCTGACCGACGCCGGCTGGCTGTCGGCAATGATCCCGGAAGCCTACGGCGGCTCCGGCCTGGGGCTGGCGGAAGCCTCGGTGATACTGGAGGAAGTGAACCGCTGCGGTGGCAACTCCGGCACCGTCCACGGCCAGATGTACAACATGTTCACCTTGCTGCGTCACGGCAGCGAAGCACAGAAAAGCTTCTACCTGCCCAAGCTCGCCAGCGGCGAATTGCGCCTGCAGTCGATGGCCGTGACCGAGCCCACCACCGGCACCGACACCACCAAAATCAAGACCACCGCAGTCAAGCGCGGCGACAAGTACGTGATCAATGGCCAGAAAGTCTGGATCTCGCGGGTGCAGCATTCCGACCTGATGATCCTGCTGGCCCGCACCACGCCGTTGGCCGAGGTGAAGAAAAAATCCGAAGGCATGTCGATCTTCCTGGTGGACTTGCGGGAAGCCATCGGCAACGGCCTGACCGTGCAGCCCATCGCCAACATGGTCAACCACGAGACCAACGAACTGTTCTTCGACAACCTGGAGTTGCCGCTGGACAGCCTGATTGGCGAGGAGGGCAAGGGCTTTCGCTACATCCTCGACGGCCTCAACGCCGAACGCACGCTGATTGCCGCCGAGTGCATCGGCGATGGCCGCTGGTTTATCGAGAAAGCCAGCGCCTATGCCCGCGACCGCGTGGTATTTGGTCGGCCCATCGGACAGAACCAGGGCGTGCAGTTCCCGATTGCCGAAGCCCATATCGAGATCGAAGCGGCCGACTTGATGCGCTGGCGTGCCTGTGAGGAATACGACAGCGGCGCCAATGCCGGGGCCAGCGCGAACATGGCCAAGTACCTCGCGGCCAAGGCTTCCTGGGAGGCGGCCAACGCCTGCCTGCAAACCCACGGCGGCTTCGGGTTTGCCTGCGAATACGACGTGGAGCGCAAGTTCCGCGAAACCCGCCTGTACCAGGTTGCGCCGATCTCCACCAACCTGATCCTGTCCTACGTGGCCGAGCATCTGCTCGAACTGCCACGCAGCTTCTGAGGGCCCGACCATGAGCCATACCCAAGCGCTGTGCCGGTTCCTCGCCGAGTTGAATTACGCACAATTGCCGGACGCCGTACTCGCCCGCACCGAAGACCTGTTCCTCGACTGGCTCGCCTCGGCGCTGGCCAGCAAGGGCGCGCATCCGATCCCGCTGTTCGAACGTTATGCCCGCAGGATGGGCCCGGCTGATGGCCCGGCGCAGATCATCGTCAACGGCGGCAGCAGCAGTGCCTATTTCGCCGCGCTGGTGAATGGCGCGTCGTCGCACCTGGTGGAGCAGGATGACCTGCACAACAGCTCGGTATTGCACCCGGCGACCGTGGTGTTTCCGGCGGCATTGGCGGCGGCGCAAGACCTCGGCAAGTCCGGTCGCGAGCTGCTGCTGGCCTCGGTGGCCGGCTACGAAGCCGGGATTCGCATCGGTGAGTTCATGGGCCGTTCCCATTACCGGATCTTCCACACCACGGCCACCGTCGGCACCCTCGCAGCGGCGGTGGCCGTGGGCAAATTGCTCGACTTCAACCAAGAGCAATTCATCAACCTGCTGGGCAGTGCCGGCACTCAGGCGGCCGGGCTGTGGGAGTTCCTGCGGGATGCCGCCGACTCCAAGCAACTGCACACTGCCAAGGCCGCTGCCGATGGTTTGCTGGCGGCTTACCTGACGGCGGACGGGCTGACCGGTGCGCGCAATATTCTGGAAGGCGATCAGGGTATGGCCGCGGGCATGTCCACCGACGCCGACCCAGGCAAATTGTCCGATCGCCTCGGCAGCCGCTGGGCGCTGCTGGAAACGTCGTTCAAGTTCCATGCTTCATGCCGCCACACCCATCCGGCCGCCGATGCGCTGCTGGATCTGATGCAGCGCGAAGGGCTGGGCCATGAGCAGATCGCCCATGTGGAAACTCGCGTTCACCAGGGCGCCATCGACGTGTTGGGCCGGGTGACGCTGCCGCAGACCGTGCACCAGGCCAAGTTCTCCATGGGCACCGTGCTGGGGTTGATTGCCGTGCATGGCAAGGCCGGGCTGACCGAGTTTCACGAGCTGGCGCTGAGCGACGGGGACGTGGCGGCGTTTCGCGACAAGGTCTCCATGACCCTCGACGCCGAAGTCGACGGTGCCTATCCGCAGCGCTGGCTGGGCCGGGTCATCGTGACCACCGCCGATGGTCGCACCCTGCACGGCGCCATCGACGAACCCAAGGGCGACCCGGGCAACACCCTGAATCGCTCGGAGCTGGCCGACAAGTTCCAGCGCCTGACTCAATTCAGCGGTGCCCGCACACCCGCGCAAACCACCGGGCTGATCGAAAAAGTATGGGACCTGCGCAACGCCGCGTCCCTGGCTCACTGGCTTTAAGGAACTGTCATGACCGCTAATCAACGACCGCTGGACGGCATCACCGTTGTCAGCCTGGAACACGCGATTGCCGCACCGTTCTGCACCCGCCAGTTGGCCGACCTGGGCGCGCGGGTGATCAAGATCGAACGTCCCGGCGCTGGCGACTTTGCCCGGGGCTATGACGAGCGCGTGCGCGGCCTGGCCTCGCATTTCGTGTGGACCAACCGCTCCAAGGAAAGCCTGACCCTGGACCTCAAGCACGACGATGCCGGGGACATCCTGGAAACCCTGCTGGCCGATGCCGATGTGCTGGTGCAGAACCTCGCACCGGGCGCGGCCGCGCGCATGGGTTTGTCATTCGAGGCGCTGCATGAGCGCTTCCCGCGGCTGATCGTCTGCGACATCTCCGGCTATGGCGAGGGTGGCCCGTATGAAAAGAAAAAGGCCTACGACCTGCTGATCCAGAGCGAAGGCGGCTTTCTCTCGGTCACCGGTGGCCCGGGTGAAGACCAGATGGCCAAGGCTGGCTGCTCCATCGCCGATATCTCCGCCGGGATGTACGCCTACAGCGGCATCCTCTCGGCGCTGCTGCTGCGGGGCAAGACCGGGCAGGGCAGTCGCATCGACGTCAGCATGCTGGAAAGCCTGGTGGAGTGGATGGGCTACCCGATGTATTACGCGTTCGACGGCGCGCCCCAGCCACCGCGCGCGGGTGCGGCGCATTCGACGATCTACCCCTACGGGCCGTTTCCCACCGGCGACGGCGGCGCGGTGATGCTCGGGTTGCAGAACGAGCGGGAATGGGCGGCGTTCTGCGACAAGGTGCTGCTTACCCCGGAATTGGCCACCGACGAGCGTTTCTCGGCCAACTTCAAGCGTTCGGAAAACCGCGACGTGCTGCGCCAGATCATCGTCGACCGTTTTGCGCAGATGAGCGCCGAGGGCGTGATCCAGCGACTGGAAGACGCGCAAATCGCCAGTGCACGAGTCAACGACATGCAAGGCGTGTGGGACCACCCGCAGCTCAAGGCCCGGGACAGTTGGCGGGAAGTCGACAGCCCGGCGGGCAAATTACCGTCGTTGCTGCCACCGGCACGCAATGCCGCGTTCACCCCGCGGATGGATGCGGTGCCGGGGCTGGGGCAGCACAGCCAGGGGATTCTCGACCAGCTGGGTTACTCCGCTGAAGCCATCGACGGCCTGCGTATCCGCGGCGTTATCTGACAAGGAATCGAACGATGCCAACCTCTCTTGTGCGCTCTGCGCTGTTTGTACCGGGCAGCCGACCGGAACGTTTTGCCAAGGCCCTGGCCAGTGGCGCCGATGCGGTGATTGTGGATTTTGAAGACGCGGTGGAAGAGCCGCTCAAGCGTCAGGCCCGGGACAACCTCGGGGTGTTTTTGCAGGCGACGCCGGCGGCGCGGGTGTGGGTGCGGATCAACGCGCCGGAGCATCCCGAGCATTTTGCCGATGTGGCGTTCTGTCAGGCCCATGCCGGAGTCGCGGGGGTGTTGCTGCCCAAGGTTGAAAGTGCGGCCCAGGTGGCCGTAGTGGCTGCAACAGGCAAGGCTATCTGGCCGATTATCGAGAGTGCGCGGGGTTTGCTGGCGGTGGCGGAAATCGCCCATGCGCCGCTGGTGGGGCGCCTGTCGTTTGGTGGCCTGGACCTGGCGCTGGACTTGAACCTGAGCAGCGGCTCCCCGGCCGCGCAATTTGCCCTCGACCAGGCTCGCCTTGCCTTGATCGTGCATTCCCGCGCCGCCGGGCTGGTGGCGCCGCTGGACGGCGTGCACCCGGCCATCGACGACCCCGAAGGCCTGCGCCGTTCGATTCGGCATGCCTATGAAATGGGCTTTGCCGGCGCGTTGTGTATCCATCCCAAGCAGGTGGCGGTGATTCACCAGGCGTTGGCCCCCAGTGCCGAGGATCTGGCCTGGGCCAAACGGGTGGTGGACGCTGGTGCCCATGGGGCCGGGGCGTATCAGCTGGACGGGCAGATGGTGGATGCACCGGTGTTGTTGCGGGCCCAACGATTATTAGCCGCGCAACCGTAGAAATGTGGGAGCGGGCTTGCTCGCGAAAGCGGTGGGGCAGCCAGTGCATCCGGTGACTGGCACACCGCTTTCGCGAGCAAGCCAGCTCCCACATTGGATCTCTGTCGTTTGCAAAATAGGCGTTCGTCCACGCCGAACGCAGGTATCTAAAATTCGAAATTCTCTATACGCGTGACATCAGGCACCTTGCCCTATAACACAACAATAAGAAGGTGATTTTCCATGCTCAAGCTTTCTCGGGCGCTGTTCTGCGCCGCCACCTTGTTTGCCGCGGGCCTGGCCCAGGCGGCCGACCCCATCGTGATCAAGTTCGCCCACGTCGTCGCGGAAAACACCCCCAAAGGCCAGGGCGCCTTGCTGTTCAAGAAGCTCGCTGAAGAACGCCTGCCCGGCCGGGTGAAAGTCGAGGTGTACCCCAACTCCTCGCTGTTCGGCGACGGCAAGGAAATGGAAGCGCTGCTGCTGGGCGACGTGCAGATGCTGGCGCCGTCCCTGGCCAAGTTTGAGCAGTACACCAAGCAAGTACAGATCTACGACCTGCCGTTCCTGTTCAACGACCTGGCGGCGGTCGACCGTTTCCAGGCGGCCCAGGGCAAGGCGTTGCTGACCTCGATGCAAGACAAGAACATCCTCGGCCTGGCCTATTGGCACAACGGCCTCAAGCAACTGTCGGCGAACAAGGCATTGCGTGAGCCCAAGGATGCCCGTGGCCTGAAGTTCCGCGTGCAGGCCTCCAGCGTCCTGGAGGAGCAGTTCAAGGCGATCCGCGCCAACCCGCGCAAGATGAGTTTTGCCGAGGTGTACCAGGGCTTGCAGACCGGCACCGTCAACGGCACCGAGAACACCTGGTCGAACTATGAAAGCCAGAAGGTCAACGAAGTGCAGAAGTACTTCACCGAATCCAACCATGGCCTGATCGACTACATGGTGATCACCAACGCCAAGTTCTGGAACGGCCTGCCGCCGGATGTGCGCACCACCCTGGACCAGGTCATGGTTGAAGTCACCGTCGAGGTGAACAAGCAGGCCGAGGCGCTGAACCAGTCGGCCAAGCAGAAGATCATCGACGCCAAGACCAGCGAAATCATCGAGCTGACACCGGAGCAACGCCAGCTCTGGCGCGAAGCCATGCGCCCGGTGTGGCAGAAGTTCGAAGGTGAAATCGGCGCTGACCTGATCAAGGCGGCCGACGCGTCGAACCAGTAATTTGGAGAGCACCGAGATCAAATGTGGGAGCGGCGGTGCGACGATTCGACTTGCTCGCGAATGCGGTGTATCAGTCACCGAATGCATCAACTGAAAGACTGCATTCGCGAGCAAGCCCGCTCCCACATGTTGATCCGGTTCCCGCCTCCAAGCCTTGCACACACCTATCTCCGCTTCGCGAGGTTTTGCCATGCAAACGCTAAGGCGCGTCTGGGAGCACCTGGAGGAAGGCTTTATCGCCATCCTGCTGGCCGCCATGACCCTGGTGACTTTTGTCTACGTCATGCTCAACAACATCTACACCCTGTTCTTTGCCCTTGCCGACAAGTGGGCGTGGAGCAGCGGTTTCTTCAATGCCCTGGGTGACCACACCATGGGCTGGGCCCAGGACATGACCTGGAGCGTGGCGCTGACCAAGGCCATGTTCGGTTGGTTGATTTTCTTTGGCATCTCCTACGGCGTACGCACCGCCGGCCACCTGGGGGTGGACGCGCTGGTCAAGCTGACGCCGCGCCGGGTGCAGCGCCTGCTGGGCATGCTCGCCTGCCTGTGCTGCCTGGCCTACGCCGGGCTGTTCATGGTTGCCAGCTACAAGTGGTTGAGTGCGGTGATGACCGCCCACATCGGCGCGGAAGACCTCGACCAGTTCGGCATCGATGTCGGCGATATTATTGTGATCGTGCCCATCGGCTTTGCCCTGGTGTTCATCCGCTATCTGGAAATTTTCTACCGCATCTTCACCCACCGCCAAACCGGGCTGGGCCTGGCCGACGAAGCCGGTGAAGCCAGCAAGTTGGCCGGCAGCCATGAGGAGCGTCACTGATGGCCGTTCTGTGTCTGTTTTTGCTGCTGTTCGTGTTCATGTTCCTCGGTGTGCCCATCGCGATTTCCCTGGGGTTGTCGGGCGCGGTGTCGATCCTGATGTTCAGCCCGGACTCGGTGAGTTCCCTGGCGATCAAGCTGTTTGAAACCTCGGACGCCTATACCTTCCTGGCGATTCCGTTCTTCCTGTTGTCGGGTGCGTTCATGACCACCGGTGGCGTGGCGCAGCGGCTGATCGACTTTGCCAACGCCTGCGTCGGGCATATCCGCGGCGGGCTGGCGATTGCGGCGGTGCTGGCATGCATGCTGTTTGCCGCACTGTCGGGCTCCTCGCCCGCGACAGTGGCGGCGGTGGGTTCGATTGCCGTGGCGGGCATGGTGCGCTCGGGCTACCCGAAGGAATTCGGCGCCGGGATCATCTGCAACGCCGGTACCCTGGGCATCCTGATTCCGCCGTCGATCGTGATGGTGGTGTACTCGGCCGCCACGGAAACCTCGGTGGGCAAGCTGTTCATGGCCGGGGTGATTCCGGGCCTGCTGCTGGGCTTGATGTTGATGGTCGCGATCTACATCGTCGCGCGCATCAAGAAACTGCCGGCCCAGCCGCGGGCGACCTTTCGCGAGTGGCTGACCTGCGCCCGCCGGGCATTCTGGGGCCTGTTGCTGCTGGTGATCATCCTGGGCGGTATCTACAGCGGCATGTTCACCCCGACCGAAGCGGCGGCGGTGGCGGCGGTGTACTCGGCGTTTGTCGCGCTGTTCATCTACAAGGACATGAAGATCAGGGATTGCCCCAAGGTGCTGCTGGAGTCCGGGCGCCTGGCGATCATGCTGATGTTTATCATCGCCAACGCCATGCTCTTCGCTCACGTGCTGACCACGGAGCAGATTCCCCAGGAAATCACCGCGTGGGTGATCTCCGAGGGCCTGACGCCGATTGGTTTCCTGATCATGGTCAACGTGGTGTTGCTGGTGGCGGGCAGCTTTATGGAGCCGTCGGCGATCGTGCTGATCCTGGCGCCGATCTTTTTCCCGATTGCGATGAAGCTGGGGATCGACCCGATTCACCTGGGAATTGTGATGGTGGTCAACATGGAGATTGGCCTGGTGCATCCGCCGGTGGGGTTGAACCTGTTTGTGACCTCGGCAGTGACCGGGCTGACGCTGGGGCAGACCATCCGCGCGGCGTTGCCGTGGCTGATGATCCTGCTGGTGTTCCTGATCATGGTGACTTACCTGCCGTTCATATCGCTGGCCTTGCCGCATTGGCTGGGGATGTAAACCCAACTTGAATCACGCCACAAAACAATGTGGGAGCGGGCTTGCCCGCGATGGGGGCGTGTCAGCCAGCACATGTGCCGACTGATACACCCCCATCGCGGGCAAGCCCGCTCCCACATTTGAGGTGTGCAGGGATTTATTTATCCATCGCACTCAAGATCGCATGGGCCACTTTCACCCGTTCGGCATTCGGGTAGTTCTTGTTCGCCAGGATCACCACCCCCAGGCCTTTGCTCGGCACGTACGCCACGTAGGCGCCAAAACCACCGGTGGCGCCAGTCTTGTTCACCAGCGTGTCGGCATGGGGCGCTTGCGGTGGTGTCAGCCAGTTGACCTTGTGGGGCTGAAAGGCCATTTGTGCCGAGTTGCCTTCCGTCAATGCATCCAGCGTGATCGGGTAGGGGTACATCTCCCAGCCGAGGCCCTGGGTCATGCCATCCACCGTGTAGTAGCCGGTGTGGGTTGCGGCAATCGCCTGTTGCAGCGGCTTCTCCAGCTTCGCCGGGTGCATGTTCACTTCAACGTACTGAATCAGGTCCGAGGTGCTGGTCTTGATGCCGTAGGCCTCGGCGTCCAGGGCGCCAGGCCCTACACGCACCGGTTTGCCGGCCTTGTCGTAACCCTGGGCGTAAAGGTTCATTTGTGACTTGGGTACGCTGATAAAGGTGTGCTTGAGGCCGAGTTTCGGCAGCAGGGTCTGCGCCATCAACCGGTCAAACGGCTGGCCCAGGCTTTGCGCTGCCAGGTGGCCGAACAAGCCGATGCTCGGGTTGGAATACAGGCGTTGCGTGCCGGGAGCGAAGTCCGGTTTCCAGTGCTGGTAGTAGCTGATCATCTTGCCGGCGTTATCGGACTCATCGGGGAATTGCAGGGGCAAGCCACCTGCGGTGTAGGTGCCGAGGTTGAGCAGGCTGATGTGGTCAAACGTGTCGCCGCGCAATGCCGGCAGGTATTGGCTGGCCGGGTCCGACAGCTTCAGCTTGCCGTTGGCCAGGGCATAGCCGGCAAGGGTGGCGGTGAAGGTCTTGCTCACCGAGCCGATTTCAAACAGGGTGTTTTCGGTGACGGGCTGCTTGCTCTCCTTGTTGGCGACGCCGTAGTTAAAGTATTGCGCCTTGCCGTTCTGTACGATCGCCACCGACAGGCCGGCGATGTCCTGTTGCTGCATCAGGGGCTGGACCGTACTGTCCACGACCTGGCGCATGTCGGTAGCCGCCATGCAGTTGCCTGCGCCGAGCAATAAGGCGAATATCGCGGTGTTGCGCACGGTTGGAAAAAGGGATGTGTACATGATGACGTGACTTCCATGAAGGTGATCGGGTGAATACCGTTGCCTGCGCAGGCGCCGCAAATCTAGGCAGTTTGTGATCCCGCGGCAAACGATGATATCTCGCAACAGCTATTAGAAAAATTAGGGTCAAGCCATGCTCCGTTCCCATTTGCCACTCAACGCGCTGCGAGCCTTCGAGGCGTCTGCGCGGCATTTGAGTTTTACCCGGGCGGCGATTGAACTGTGCGTCACCCAGGCGGCGGTCAGTCACCAGGTGAAAAGCCTGGAGGCGCAGCTCAATGTCACGCTGTTCAAACGCCTGCCCCGGGGCCTGATGCTCACCAGCGAGGGCGAGACCCTGCTGCCGGTGTTGCGCGAATCCTTCGACCGGATAGCTCAAACCTTAGGCCAGTTTGAAGGTGGGCATTACCGCGAAGTATTGACGGTAGGCGCGGTGGGCACCTTTGCAGTGGGCTGGCTGTTGCCGCGGCTTGCGGATTTCCAGGCGCGCTACCCGTTTATCGACTTGCGCCTGTCCACCAACAACAACCGCGTCGACGTGGCGGCCGAAGGCCTGGATTACGCAATCCGGTTTGGTTCCGGCGCGTGGCACGGCACCGAGGCGTGCCAATTGCTGGAGGCACCGCTGACGGTGCTGTGCGTGCCGCAACTTGCTCGGCAATTGCAGACTCCGGCGGACCTGTTGAAGCACACGCTGCTGCGCTCATATCGTGCGGATGAGTGGACGCAATGGTTCCAGGCCGCGGGATTGCCAGCCGACACGCTGGTGCCGCGCAGTATCGTTTTCGACTCGTCCCTGGCGATGATGGAGGCGGCGCTGCAAGGGGCGGGGGTGGCCCTAGCGCCGGCGATGATGTTCAGCCGGCAGTTGGCGACGGACGTGATTCGCCAGCCGTTCGAGATCGGCATCACCACCGGCAGTTATTGGCTGACGCGCTTGCAGTCACGGGCCGAGACGCCGGCGATGCTGGCGTTCAAGACGTGGTTGCGTGAAGTGGCCATGCACTGAGGTTGGGTCGACGCTGTGGCGAGGGAGCTTGCTCCCGCTGGGCTGCGTAGCGGCCCCAAAGAAGCGACGGTGTTAGTTCAGCAAGAACGCGGCGGATGGTTTCAGGGTCGCTGCGCAACCCAACCGGAGCAAGCTCCCTCGCCACAGGTTATTCTCCCACTCGGTCTGCCCATTGATCATAAGAGGCTGCAATGCAAACTTCCGGCGTAGACATCCGTCAACTCAAGGCCTTCGTGGTGGTGGCCGAGGAGCTCAGCTTCGTGCGCGCCGCGACCCGCCTGCATGTCTCGCAACCGGCGCTGTCCCAGACCATCCGCCAGTTTGAGGCGCTGCTGGACGTACAACTGTTCCAACGCAACACCCGCAACGTAGCACTGACCGAAGCCGGCCTGGCCTTGCTGGTAGAGGCGCGGGAAATCGTCAATGGCGTAAGCCGCCTGGTACGCACCGCCCACGAACATGCACGCGGCGTACGCGGCTCATTGAATATCGGCTTCCTGATCGGCGCGGGTGTGGACTTGATGCCGCAAATCCTCAGCGTGTTCGCCAGGCGCTACCCGGAGATCGAACTGGTGGTGCGCGAGTATGACTTCGGCTCGCCCCATGCCGGGATCGACGAGGGCATGGACGTATCGGTGCTGCGCCCGCCACTGGGCCTGCCGGACATCGAGTTGCACACTCTGGTGACCGAACCCTGCGTGGCGTGCCTGGCGTCCAGCCACCGGTTGGCCGGGGAGAGCAGCGTGAGCATCTACGATGTGCTGGATGAGCCGATCATTGCTGCACCGGGAGTGGGCGTGTGGCGCAGTTTCTGGACCGCCGACGCGTACCGCGATGGCCAGCCGGCGCGGATCGTCCATGAAGCTTCGACGGTGGAGACCGAGTTGCAGGCGGTGGCGTCGGAGCGCGGGATCAGTATCACCGCGCTGTCCACTGCACGTTTTTATGCACGGCCCGGCCTGGCCTTCCCGGTGATCAGCGATATGCCGATGTGTGAAGTGGCGGTCGCCTTGCCGCCACAACCGAGTGTGGCGGCGCGCAACTTTGCCGAGTTGGCAATGGAAGTGGCGAGCAGCCGGAGTTAGTCAGGACAGGTCGTGCAGGGATTTGCCGTTGGGCGCACTTACCTGAAGCTCGGAAAACTCCACCTCCAGCCCGCCACGTTCCGGCGTGCAGCAATAAGGCCCCACCTGATACGACGCAGCCACGGGGAACGGCGCCAGGCGCACCAATGGCCAGCTCACACCATCCACCGACACCTGCACGCGCAGCACGCCCTTGGCCACGGTGGCGCGAATCCAGAACGCCTCGGGATCACCCGGGAACACACCGGTGGCCCAGTCCGACACGGCATCGGTCAATACGCTGCTCAACAGCGTCACACCGTCGGACAGTTCCGCACCGATCTTCACCCAATGCGCTTCATCCACCCGCACCATCAACCCGGCCTGGTCATACAGGTGGGTAAACTCACTGTGGATTTTGACTTGGGCGGTAAAGTCGCCGTCGGTTTCAACAAACAGGAAATGCCCGTTGTCGCGCACAAAACCATAGTGGGTTTCTCGCCAGAAATCGGTGCTGGCATCGGTGCGCACCTTGAGGCGCTGGCCTTCTCGGCTCCATTGCTGGGGTTGATTGAGCCAACTGGCCTGTTCAAACATCGGGAAGCTCCTTGAAGGTGACAAGACAAAACCCCGGCGCCCGGGGTTTTGTTGTTTGGCTGCAATCAGCGGCTAGTGGTCGAGCAATTTGCCGCTCGGCCCGGCGGTGCCATTGTTAAGGCGCGTGCGCAGCGAAAACAACCACCACAGCACGCCGACCCCGAGTGTAACCCCGGTGGTGATGGCGCCGGTGTGGCTTTCTTCGGGCACGCTCAGGGTCAGGATCACCGCGATGGCCCACAGGCCACCGAGGACGATCATCGGCAACAACCACTTGCCCAGGCTGAACACACCCGCAGGCGCCCCCGGCATCCGGCCATTTTTATAGGCCAGGTACGCGGCAATCAGCGTCAGCAGGTAGGTGCAGTAGTAGGTCAGGCCGACCATCGAGTAGATCGCCGTGACAAACCCGCCGCTCGCCAGGTTCAGCAGCACGGCAATGGCGGTGATCAGCACGATGGCGGCGACCGGCGTACCGAAGTGCGGGTTGATCTTCGCCAGCACCTTGGAGCCCGGCAGCATGTTGTCCCGGGACAGGGCGAAGGTCATGCGCGTGGCCACCGCCATGTTGGCGATCAGGCAGGCGAGGATCGAGGCGAAGGCGATCACGATCATGCCCACGCCGGCGGCGTTGCCCAGTTGCAGGCGCACGATATTGATCACCGGGTTTTCGCTGTGGCTGAGCAGCTCGCTGACCGACGCCGGGATCGCAATGCTCAGCAAGGCGAACACCACGAAGCCCAATACACTGGACACCAGCACCGCACGAATCATCGCCCGGGGCGCGGCGCGGCGTGGGTCCTTGGTTTCTTCGGACAGGTCGGCGGCGCCCTCCCAGCCCAGCAGCACCGAGACCGGCAGCAAGGTGGCGAGGGCGAGGGTGGTGAAGCTGAGGGTGCCGCCGCTCACCGGTTGTGCCGAGGTCAGGATCGCCACGCCCTGGGTGTGCTCGAAGAAGAAAAACACCCCAAAGAACAACGCAATCGCCAGCAGCACCGTGCCGATGATTTCGATGATTGCGCCGATGTCGTTGATCCGCGTGGCCAGGCGAATCCCGCAGATGTTCAGCAGGCCTACCACCAGCGTGGCACCGATGCTCAGGCCCTGGATCTGGCCCTGTGTCGGGTTGGCCCAGATCTCCGGCGCGAACACCGTGCCGATGGCCGCCGAGGTGGCGGCTGTACCGGCGACAAACGAGGTGAACGCGACCCAGCCGGTAAACCAGCCGAAGTGATTGCCCGCCAACCGGCTGGACCATTGGTAGGCGTAGCCGGTAAGCGGAATGCGCCCGGCCAGGTGGCAGTAGACCATGACGATGCAGCACACCAGCGGGATCACCAGCAGCCACAAAAGGATGCCGATACCGCCGACGCGGTTGAACGGGTCGGCGAACAGCGTGACCACCCCGGTGTTGATCGAGACCATGGAAAAGGCCAGGGCAAACGAGGTGAACGAACTCATGGTGCGGTGCATCTTTTGCTCGTAGCCGAGGCTGGCCAGGTCGGCGTCGTCGCTGGACAGCGGGGCCTGGGCATTCGGCGGGGCGGTCACGGTGTTTTCAACGAATGTGCTCATGGCCGTTGCTCCTCGATGATGCCGATCACCTCGTCCAGCACATCGAGGGCCTTGGCCAGCAACGGGCGTTCGATATCCAGCGGAGGCTTGACTTTGATCAGGTTACCCAGCCCGGCGTAGCGGCTTTCGCCAAACAATACGCCGCGCTCCACCCCAAGGCGATACACCTCCTGGGATTCCCGGCAGGCCGGTTCCTTGGTGGTGCGGTCCTTGACCAGCTCGATGGACGCCATCAGCCCGGGGCAGCGCACGTCGCCGATCAGCGGGTGGCGGGTTTGCATGTCCTTGAGGCGGGCGGTGATGTAGTCGCCGGAGTCGCGGGCTTTTTCGCAGAGGTTGTCGGCGACGATCGCTTCCACCGTGGCATAGCCGGCGGCCAGCGAGACCGGGAAGTGACCGAAGGTCAGGGCTTCTTCACCTTCGTCGAACCACTTGAGCTTGTCATCGGCGAGGATCCCGGCCAGCGGGAAGCCGCCGCCGACGCCTTTGCCGAACACGATGATGTCGGGCAGCACGTCGTAATAGTCGGCGGCGAACATCGTGCCCATGCGCCCGAAACCGGTCTGCACTTCATCAAAAATCAGCAGCACGCCGAGGCGGTCGCAGATCTCGCGCACGCCTTTGTAGTAGGAGCGGGGGAACTCGATATGCCCGCCATTGCCCTGGATCGGTTCCATCATCACTGCTGCCACGCCACCGTCGACGCCCTTGAGGATGGTTTCTTCCAGCAGGCCAAGGCACAGCTGTGACTCGGTTTCCGGGTCCATGCCCAGGCGCGTGCGGTACGGGTTGGGGTGGGGGACGCGGGTGAAACGTGGCTGGATCGCCAGGAACGGATTGTTCGGATGCGGCCAACTGGCGCCGAGGGTGGCCAGGGAGCGGCCGTGGTAGCCGTCCTGCAGCACCAGCAGGTTCTGTGCGCCGGGGCGGTTCTTGAAAGCCAGTTTCATCGCCATTTCACCGGCGAGGCTGCCATGCAGGGCAAAGCCCATCTGGTTGAGGGCGCCCGGGGAGACCTCCCGCAGCTTCTTCACCAGCCGGGTGTGGGCAGGTGAGCCAAAGTTGGGGCGGATGTGAGTCATTTCGCGCAATTGCGCAACGGCGGCTTCCACCACCCGGGGGTCATTGGCCCCCAAATTGTTCGACCAGGCCTGGGCGGTACAGTCGATGTATTCCTTGCCCTGATCGTCCCATACCAGCGAGCCTCGGGCCTTGACCAGGTTGATCTTGGCGGGTGCGGTGTTCATCACTTCATTCATCTGCGTTATCTCTTTTGTTAGGGCGGCAGTGTTTGGGGATGTGTGCAGTTAGGGTTGTGACTCGCTGCATCGAGTTGACCCGATGCTAGTCCCGGGGACGGGAGGAATAGAAAGACCGATTGCAGTGGGATTGATTGGCGTGGCTTATCAATAGAATCCTCTGAAACAAAATGAAACATTTGTCGCGGGCCAGCCTCTACCGTATCTCCACGACGAGTACTTCTATGAAAATTCCGCGTCCCTCTTCGCGAATGCCCCACCTCACGCAACTGCGCAACCTGAAGATGGCGCGCTCCGCCCACGCCTATGTGCGGGGCAGTACGGTTCAGTTTTACGAGTGGCTGCACAGCCAGCGCGGCCGGCGCTTGCCCCACGGGCCGGCGATCTGGATCTGCGGCGACTGCCACGCCGGTAACCTTGGGCCCACGGGCGATACCAAGGGCCGGATCGACATGCATATCCGTGACCTTGACCAGGCGGTGATCGGCAATCCGGCCCATGACCTGGTGCGCCTGGCCTTGTCCCTGGCCACCGCTGCGCGGGGTTCGGACCTGCCGGGGGTGACCACCGCCCGCATGCTTGAAGAGATGATGGTGGGCTACGCGCAGGCGTTTAAGGACAAGCCCGACGAGGCACCACCGCGCCCGTCCCAGGTCAAGGCCGGGATGCGCAGTGCGGTGGAGCGCACCTGGAAGAATCTGGCTCGCGAACGTATTGAAAACACCCGGCCGACGATTCCGCTGGGCAAGCATTTCTGGTCGTTGTCGCGGGCGGAAAAATCAGCCCTTGAAACGTTGTGCGCGTCGGATGAAATCCACCGGCTGGTGACTTCGCTCAAAGGCCGCTCCAACGACGCCGAGGTTGAGCTGCTGGACTCGGCTTATTGGGTCAAGGGTTGCAGCTCCCTTGGATTGCTGCGTTATGCGGTGTTGCTGGGAGTAGGGGACAAGTCTGATCAGGAATACTGCCTGCTCGACATCAAGGAAGCGGTAGGCGCTGCGGCGCCGCGTGCGGCCCGGGCAAAAATGCCTCGGGATAACGGCCGGCGGGTGGTGGAGGGCGCGCGGCACCTGTCACCGGCGTTGGGGGAGCGGATGTTGGCCACGCGGTTTCTGGATCACGGGTTTTTCATTCGCGAACTGCTGCCCCAGGACATGAAGCTGGAGTTGGATGAGCTGAGCGAGATTGATGCGATGCACGCGGCCGGGTACCTGGCGCGGGTGGTCGGCGTAGCCCATGCGCGGCAGATGGACCGGGATACGCGCAAGGATTGGATGGCGCTGTTGCAAGAGAATCGCTCCAGGCAACTGGATGCGCCTTCGTGGCTGTGGACCAGTGTGGTGCAGTTGGTGGGGAGCCATGAGGAAGGGTATTTGAATCATTGCCGGCGGTATGCGCTGGAGCACTGAGCTCAAGAACGCTGAAAGTCCCCTGTGGGAGCGGGCTTGCTCGCGAAAGCGGTGGATCAGTCAAACATCTGCTGACTGACACACCGCTTTCGCGAGCAAGCCCGCTCCCACATGAGTTGGGTGGTGTTTTGGAGGGCGGGTTACACCAGGTATTTCTTGAACCAGCCCAACGTCCGCTCCCACGCCAGATTCGCCGCCGCCTCGTCATACCTCGGCGTCGAATCGTTGTGGAAGCCGTGATTGGCGCCCTTGTAGATAAACGCCTCATAGGTCGTGCCGGCCGCCTTCAACGCTTTCTCATACGCCGGCCAGCCCTCATTGATCCGCGTATCCAGCTCACCGTAATGCAACATGATCGGTGCCTTGATCCGTGGCACATCCTTGGCTTCCGGCTGGCGCCCATAAAACGACACCGCCGCACCCAGCTCCGGATAAGCCACGGCCGCCGCATTCGTCACGCCGCCGCCATAACAGAACCCGGTAATGCCCACCTTGCCGGTGCTTGCATCGTGGTGCATCAACCATTCGATGGCCGCGAAAAAGTCGTTCATCAGCTTCTCGGGATCGACTTTCTGTTGCAACTCCACACCTTTCTCATCATTGCCGGGATAGCCACCCACCGAGGTCAGGCCATCCGGCGCCAGGGCAATGAATCCGGCCTTGGCCAACCGACGGGCGACGTCTTCGATATACGGGTTCAACCCCCGGTTCTCATGCACCACCACCACCGCCGGCACCTTGCCGCTGGCCTTGGCCGGGCGCACCAGGTAGCCGCGCACCGTGCCGTTGCCCTTGGGTGACGGGTAGGTGATGTAGTCGGCGACGATATCCGGGTCGGTGAATTTCACCTGCTCGGCCAGGGCGTAGTTGGGGCTCAGGGCGGCGAGCAGGGCGGAGGCCGTCAGCCCGCCGAAGGTGAACAGCGCCGCGCGGTCGAGAAATTCCCGGCGGTTGATCTTGCCGTGGGCGTAGCCGTCGTAAAGCTCCAGCAGTTCAGGGGCGAAGTCTTTGGCGGTCAGACGAGTCATCGGTAGCGTCCTCGATTAGCGGTGGGACTGAATGTAGACCAGTATCAGGCTTCCCGGCCATGGGCCGCGGCGGCCAGTTGCCCGGTGTCGACCCGTACGAAGACCGAATCGCCAATCGCCGTCAGCACGCCATCGGCGTACACCTCGCACACCACGCGGCTTTTGCGCCCCACGTCACCTTCGACTTTCGCGCGCAGGGTCAGCGGCACGCCCATGGGTGTCGGCTTGATGAATTTGATTCCCAGGTTGCCGGTGACGCAGTCGATACGCGGCAGGCTGCCGGGTTCGCGTTGCTCGGCCCGGTAGTGGTAGGCCATGGCGGTCCAGTTCGAGTGGCAGTCCACCAGCATCGCGATCAGACCGCCATAGACCAGGTCTGGCCAGCCGCTGTATCGGGCGTCGGGCTGGTGCTCGGCGATCACGTGGATGCCGTCGGCGTCCCAGCGGCTCTTGATGTGCAGCCCGTGGGGGTTGCTGCTGCCGCAGCCATAACAGACGCCTTCGGGGGCGGTGGTGTCTTGCAGGGAAAGCGCGGGCATCGTGGCTCCTTGTTGTTTGGGTTCCGTCGAGGCACGAGCCTAATGCCAGGCGCGTGAATAAATCCAGCGCCTACGCTGTTAGCAGTGCACAGCGTGTTCATTCCCGGTTGAGAATCCCATGAAATCTCGATTGCCAGCGGTCGTCCTTGCCCTCGCCACCTTGTCTAACGCGTACGCCGTGGAATACACCGACGTGAATCCGACGGCCAGCACCATCAGCTTCACCTATGACCAGATGGGCCAAGAGGTGTACGGCACGTTTGGCACCTATTCGGCGACCCTGAATTTCGACACGCAAAACCCGGCTGCCGCCAGCACCGTACTGACCATCCAGCTGCCGAGCATCAATGCCGGCAGCGACGACGCCAACATCGAACTGCCCAAGCCCGGCTGGTTCGACATGACGACCTACCCGGTGGGCACCTTTACCTCGACCCACATCACTGACCTGGGCGACAACCGTTACCTGTTCAGCGGCAACCTGACCCTCAAGGGCCAGACCCGGCCGGTGGAGGTCAAGGTGGCCCTCAAGGAGCAGAGCGGCATTGGCATATTCGACGGCGAATTCGTGCTCAAGCGCGATGACTTCAGGATCGGCGCGGGGGAGTGGGCGGACAGCGTGGTGTCCAATGCGATTGTCATCAAGTTCAAGATGGTTGCGCCTGAACGCTGATGGTCAGCGGGCGAACTTCTTGGCCCCCGCCACGCACGCAATCACCGCGACGGTCACCCCCAGCATGCCCAGGCTCACCTGCTCATGCAGCAGCGTGGCCGCCAGTGCCAGGCCGAAAAACGGTTGCAGCAACTGCAATTGCCCGACGGCGGCAATGCCGCCCTGGGCCAGCCCGCGGTACCAGAACACAAACCCGATCAGCATGCTGAACAGCGACACATAGGCCAGGCTCAGCCAGGCCGGCAGGCTGATGCTCACGAAAGTTCCCGGGGCGAGGATCGCCGTCAGCGGGGCCACAATCGGCAGCGAGATCACCAGCGCCCAGCAGATCACCTGCCAGCCACCCAGGGTGCGTGAGAGCCTGGCCCCTTCGGCATAACCGAGGCCGCACACCAGGATTGCCAACAGCATCAGCAAATCCCCGGCGGGCGCAGCGCTCAGGCCCTGGGCAACCGCGTAGCCCACCACCAGCAGGCTGCCCAGGATCGAAAACAGCCAGAACACCAACTTGGGCCGCTCGCCGCCGCGCCATACGCCGAAGACCGCAGTGGCTAACGGCAGCAGGCCGACAAATACGATGGAATGGGCACTGGTGACGTACTGCAAGGCCAGTGCGGTGAGCACAGGAAAGCCGATCACCACGCCCAGCGCGACGATTGCCAGGGGCAGCAACTGACTGCGGGCCGGGTTTTTTTCCTTGAACAGCCACAGCAGGCACAGGCCGAGCAGGGCGGCGATGGTGGCGCGGGCGACGGTCAGGAATACCGGATCGAACTCCAGCACCGCCAGGCGCGTGGCCGGCAGCGAGCCGCTGAAGATCACCACGCCGATCAAACCGTTGATCCAGCCGCTGGCGTTGTTTTCCCGGGTGTTGAGGTGGGTGGTTCGTTCCATGAGTGTAGGGCTCGATAGGGATAAGTTGCGTCCTGCGCATCCTATGATTCACTATCAAGACAATCAAAAAATTGTCATGGATACATCGCCTATGCCCCGCGCCCGCTACAAGACATTGGTGGACACCTTCGCCCGGGATATCCGTTCGGGCACGCTGGCGGCGGGCACCCGGTTGCCGACGCACCGCCAGTTGGCCGCCAGCCATGGCCTGGCGCTGGTCACGGCCAGCCGGGTATACACCGAGCTGGAGGCCATGGGCCTGGTCAGTGGTGAAACCGGGCGCGGAACCTTTGTGCGGGAAATCGCGTTGTCGCCAGGGCAGGGCATAGGGCAGATCGCGGTGGCGGCGGGCATGATCGATCTCAACTTCAACTACCCGTCGCTGCCGGGCCAGACCGACCTGCTGCGCACCGCATTGCGCCAGTTGGCGTTGTCCGGCGACCTGGCGGCGCTGCTGCGCTATCAGCCTCACGCCGGTCGGCTGCATGAGCGGGCAGCGGTGGCGCGTCATCTGCTGAGTCGTGGGTTGACGGTGCAGGCCGAGCAGGTGCTGATCGTCAGCGGTGCCCAGCATGGGCTGGCGGTGACCATGATGTCGCTGCTCAAGCCCGGCGATGTGGTGGCGGTGGATGCGCTGACCTATTCCGGGTTCAAGGTACTGGCCGAGACGCTGCACCTGGAAATCGTCGCGATCCCGGTGACCGCGACGGGCCCCGACTTGGCCTTTCTTGAACAACTCTGCGCCCGGCGCCCGGTACGCGCCGTGTACAGCATGCCGACCCTGCATAACCCGTTGGGCTGGGTGATGAGCATGGCGCAGCGCGAGCACCTGGTGGCGATTGCCCGTCGGCATGACCTGATCCTGATCGAGGATGCTGCCTACGCGTTTTTAGCCGAGGACGCGCCACCGCCCGTGGCCGAACTGGCGCCGGAACGCACGGTTTACGTGTCGGGGCTGTCCAAGAGCGTCGCCACCGGCCTGCGGGTGGGTTACGTGGCTGCGCCGTTGCCGTGGATGGCGGCGCTGGAACGTACGGTCATGGCCACCACCTGGAACACCCCGGGGGTGATGACCGCCGTCGCCGTCGCGTGGATCGATGACGGCACGGTGCTGCAACTGGAAGCGCAAAAGCGTGAAGACGCCCAGGCGCGCCAGGCGGTGGCCGATGAGGTGTTGGCGGGCTTGAATGTTATCCGCCATCCGTCTTCGTATTTCTTGTGGTTGCCGTTGCCGGAAGATGCCCGCGCCGATCAGATCACCATGGCGCTGGCACGGGAAAATATCTCGGTGTCCACGGCCGAGCCGTTTGCCGTCTCGGCCCACGTGCCCCATGCCTTGCGTGTGGCGCTGGGGTCGGTGGACCGGGAGGTGCTGCGCGAGGCGTTGGGGAAAGTGCGCTGGGCGGTGGAGGCGTGCTAGGGGGCCGGATCGTTCCCACGCTCTGCGTGGGAACGCCGCCTTGGACGCTCCGCGTCCCGCTGTAGATTTGCGCGATAGTGACGCAGAGCGTCACCGGATGCATTCCCACGCAGAGCGTGGGAACGATCCAGGCGGGACTCAGAACTTGTAGGCCTGGCGCCCGATCAGCAGCCATTTGCCTTTCTGCTTCTGCCAGACCTGGAAGTTTTCAATTTCGGTGGGCACCTCGACGCCACTGTTCACCGCCTGTGCGGAAAAGTGGTTGCGCACCAGGGCGGTGTCGCCATTGAGGGTGATGGTCTGTTTCTGCATTTCCAGGGTCTTGAAACCACTTCTGCCGGTTTCAATGTCGGCGATAAATTCCTGCTTGTTCTGGACCTTGCCGCTGGAATGGCCGTAGGTGAGGTTGTTCGCGGTGAGGGCCTGCAGTTGCGGGATGTCCTTGTGCAACATGGCCTGGGTCAGATGATCGACCGCAGTGGCTACATCCTTGTCACTTGCGGCAGGCGCGGCGGCCGCGTAGCCGCTGAACAGGCACAGAAAACCAATCAGAACCTTGACGTTTTGCATGGGTGTTTCCTTGTTGTTGTGGGTACCGGGACGACTCGGACTGTGTTTTTAAGTCGTCGTACAACCATGCCGTATTTACCGGGATCAAGGAAAGTGAAATTTGTTCTTGGCTAGAAGATAAGCGCTGTTTGCCAGTATTGGTTGTCATATAACTTGCGAAATAGCGGTCGGCACTTCCCGTGGAAATGGCACATGGCTATGCTGTGGCCGGCGACTTCATGGCGTGGATTCGCAACGACTGAGGAAAACAAAAAAATGACACCGGATCAAAAGTACGCGGCGGCCATGGTGCGCCTGGGTTATCAACTCAACGAGTTCAAGATCGGCGGCAACTACACGCCGCTGCTGAGGGACGGCAATCACGTCTACATCAGTGGCCAGATTCCGCGGGTGGGTGACGCCATCGTGTTGCCCGGCAAGGTCGGCGAAAGCCTCAGCCTGGCCGACGCACAGATTGCCGCGGGCGTCAGCGCACTGCGTTGCCTGGGCTTGCTCAAGCAGGCACTGGGTTCGCTGGACCAGGTCAAGGCGATCCTCAAGATCAATGTGTACGTGCGCAGCGCGGATGACTTCGACCAGCAAAGCGAAGTGGCCAACGGTGCGTCGGACCTGTTGAACGAGATCCTGGGGGCCGCAGGATCCCATACGCGCACCTCGGTGGGCGTGCTGCAATTGCCCAAGGGCGCGGCCGTGGAAATCGACATGATCGCCGTGGCACGGGACTGAAACCGGGTGATCGCCGAGGCGTTTGCGGTACTGGTCCACTATGGAATCTACCTGCTCCCGGGACTGATCCTGTTTGGCCTGTGGTTCGGTCTCACGCCGAAAACATTGCCGGGCTTGCGCATCGTTATCCTGCTGCTGGCCTTCGTGCTGATGCGCGATGCGATGACGCCGCTGGGCATGTGGTCGCTGAGCCGCGAGGTGCAGATCGAATTCACGGCCAACCCGTGGGTGCTGGCCGCGCTGGGCGGGTTATCCCTTGGGCTGATTGCCCTGCTCGCGCGCCTGGCACCGGAGTTGTGGCAACTGACGGTGCTGTTCAAGGGCAATCGTTGGGCGGGCCTGGCGGTGGGACTCGGGGCCGGGTGTCTGATCGGCCTGCCATTGCGGCTGTATCAAGGCATTGAGCCGGTTTACTGGGCCTGGCTGATGGGCATGCTGGTGCTTGCCTACTGCGCCAATGCGCTGGAAGAGGTGCTGTTTCGCGGCTTCCTGCAGGGCTATCTCGAACAGCACGTTACGCCGCTGCGCGCGGCGTTGCTCAGCGGGTTGGCGTTCGCCGCGTGCCATTCATTTCTGGCGTTGAGCGTGACGCAACTGGGCTGGCCAGTGTTGGCCTTTACCCTGATTGAAGGCGTGGCCTGCGGGCTGGTGCGGATGCGCTACGGTGTGGTGGCGGCGACGGCCACCCATGGCACGGCGATCTTGCTGATTGCCGTGCCGATGGTGTGAACCGTCTCAGGCCTGTACATCAACGCCGATGTGGGCCTGGAGCCAGTCTTTGTAGACCGCGATGTTATCGGTCGACTGGTCGCCATTTTTCGCGGTGACAGTCTTGCCGTCCAGGCGCCCGATATCGAGCAGGTACTGAAGACCGTTGGCCACATGGGTGGCGTCGCTTTTGCTGAGTGACTGAACATCGGGCAGTTCGACGGCGTTGCCTTTATCGTCGAAGGTCGCCCATGAAGGGTTGGCCCTGGCGGTGGCAACGGTTTGCGCGGTCGAGCGCACTTGCTCCTGATAGCTGGCTTCCAGCTTGGTCTTGATCTCGGGCGTGGCGTTGGTGACTTCAATCCTCCCGGCCCGCAGGGTGCCGTTTTCCATGGATTGTGTAAAAGTCTTCTGTCCCAGCGCTAACAGACTTGTCGTGCTTCCTATCATGGTGCCGCTCCCTTATTGGTAGCAGCAACAGAGCAAAACCCGGGCCATGTGCTGCATGCCTTGTGCGGCGCGGGCTGGGTGGTATTGCCGGGGCAGGGCGCAGGCCAGGAGTTGCCGGGGCTGGCAAAGGGTTGCCACGTCGGCTCGCGCGAGCGCATTTCAGAACGTTGGAAACTAAGTTCAGAATCTCCAGTCTGTAATAGCGTATCGCCACCTCTGCAAGGAATTAACATGAAGCTTAAGGTCGTTTTGCTGGGCACGGTTTTGTTGGCTGCGCCGCTTTACCAAGCGGTTGCCGAGACGTGCAGGGCGAACAGTTATGGTGGGTCCGATTGCGAATACGACAATGGCACCTCTTCCAAGAGTCGCGCCAATAGCTACGGTGGGCAAGACACCCAATACAGCGATGGTACTTCCTCCAAGAGCCGCTCCAATAGTTATGGCGGGCAGGATATCCAATACGGCGACGGCACCTCGGCCAAGACCCGTTCCAACAGCTATGGTGGGCAAGACACTCAATACAGCGACGGCACCTCAGCCAAGAGCCGCTCCAATAGCTACGGCGGGCAAGACACCCAATACAGCAACGGCTCCTCCTCCAAGAGCCGCGCCAATAGCTATGGCGGGCAAAATACGACAAATAACTAATGGCCCCGCCGCGGCTTTCTACCTCACCAATGACCGCTCATACGCCGCGGTCATCACCTGCCACGTCTGCGCATCCGCCGGAATCAAATGCTCGATGCGCAACGACGTTACCGTGATGTCCTGAGGCATGCCGAAGGTGGTGAAGGTCGACATGAAGTTCAGCTCACCTTCACGGGAGTTGACGCGTGTCAGCACCAGTGGCGGCGGTTCATTGACCAAGGCTTCGGTACTTTGCGGGGCCGGCAGGCTGTCCAGAAGCCTGGCAAGTTCGGAGTTGCCCAACGCCTCGCGCGTCGCCCGTTGCCAGGCGATGGTGCGGATTTCGTCAGCGTTGATCAAATGATCACCCAGGCCGCCAGGCTGTAGCAGGGTGACCAGCAAATTCAGCCCATCAGCCGCCTCCGGTTTGATCCCCACCAGCTCGAACAGCACCTGGGTACTGGCGTTGGCGGCGAGCACTTCCCAGTGGCTGCCCAGCACGATCGCCGGTGCAGGATTGTTCGCGTGGAGCACATGGCTGATTGCCTCGCGAATAGCCTCCATGGAGGGCGAGGAGAGCGGGGTTGCCTCATAGCGCGGGGCGAAGCCGGCAGCGAGGAACACGCTGTTGCATTGCTCCAGCGGAACCTCCAGCGCCATCAGCAAATTATGCAAGGTGCCCGGGCTCGGCTTGGCGCGCCCGGTCTCGATGCAGCTCAGGTGGCGTTGGGAAACCCCCGTGATCAGCGCCAGTTCCAGCTGGCTCAATCTGGCGTGCCGACGCAGCACGCGCAGTTGCGTGCCGGCGGTAGTGTCGGGGTTGGCGCGGGGGAAAGGTTGGCTGCTCATGGGTTGACTCTGGCCGTGCGGGTCGGTGGTGTCGATGACCTTCTAGGTCATTGAGAGGGGAACGACGTTATCACTAATGTGCAGCTTCCCGAACCGTTGTCTCCAAGGAGGAGAACATGCGCAGACCCTGGATTGCCCTGGCCGGGCTGTTGGCTTTTGCCCTGTACACATTGATCACGATGCTGATCGCCGAACAATCGCTCATGGCGTTCGGACGTGAATTGATATCGAGGCCGGATACTGCCCAGGTGGTGATTGACTTGTATCTGATGGCGGCCTTGGCGGGCGTATGGATGTACCGGGATGCGCGGGCCAGGGGCAAATCCCTGGCGTCGGTGTTGCCCTATTTACTGGTAACGGCGGTTTTCGTATCCATCGGTCCGCTGCTGTATATCGTGGTCAACGGGTTCCGCGAACCTTCAGGGGGCCGGTGATGGAGGTTTATGCGTTATGCGTACTGGTGCTGTTCTTGAAGATGCTGGCGATCTCCTGTTACCAGGGTTTCTTTCGACTCAGATTCCGTGCATTCACTAACCACGAGGATGCAGCTTTCTTCCATCGCGATGCGAATCCCCAGGAGTTACCGCAAGTCTCCCGGGCCGAAAAGGCTTGGGCCAATGATCTGGAAAATATTCCGTTGTTCTTCATTTTGGGTGGCCTGTGCCTGGCGATGGAAACGCCAGGCACCGCTACCGCGGGGTTGTTCTGTCTGTTCACCGCTGTCCGTGTGATGCATACGGTGATGTATCTGAGCGGCCGCCAGCCCTGGCGCACCCTCGCTTATGGAGTGGGAGTGCTCTGTTTGTCGGGGCTGGCCGGTCTGCTTGGCGCTGGGCTGATAACAATCAAGGGGTGAGAAAGGCCTGATAGTTGTCCTTGGTGATCTGTTGATAGGGAATGGTCAGCTCCGCCGTGTAGGGCTGCTTCCTGATCATCTTCAGCGCCAGGTCAATCGAGCCGACGGCCTGGCCCTTGTTGTCCTGATAGGCCGTGACTACCAATAGATCTTTCTTGATCGCATCCAGGCCGGCGGGGCCGCCGTCGCTGCCGCCCACCAGGATGTCCTTGCCAGGGTGCATGCCGGCCTGGGTAATCGCCATCGCGGCACCGATAGCCATTTCATCGGCATTGGCCGCCACGGCGTCGATTTTCTTGCCCGAGACGATCCAGTTGTTCATCAGATCCATGGCCTTGCTGCGCTGCCAGTCGGCGCTTTGTTCTTCGACGATATGGATGTTGGGGTAATCCTTCAGTACGTTTTTCACGCCCTGTGTGCGGTTGTGGGTGGCGTTGTTAGAGAGCAAGCCGAGCATGATTGCGAGGTTGCCCTTGCCGTTCATTTTTTCCGCGAGGTAGCGCATCTGAATCTCGCCCGCTTTGATCTCGTCCGAGCCGACATAACCCACCCCGGCCGGCAGGACCGGGATGTCCGGGCGACGGTTGACGTACACCAGCGGGATACCCGCCTGCTGGGCATTTACGGTCATTTTCTGGGTGGCGGCGGTGTCGACCGCGTTGACGATAATCGCGTCCATGCCTTGGGCAGAAAAGCTCTGCACCTGGTTCAGTTGGCGCACCACATCGCCTTGGGCGTCTTCGAATTGCAGCGTCACGTCGGTGAGGTCCCTGGCGTGGGCCGCCATGTAGTCACGCATCTGGGCGAGGAACACGTCGTCCACCTGGGCGATGCTGACGCCGATGCGTGTCTCGGCGAGGGCTAGCGGGGTAACGATGAGGGTCAGGAGCAAGGTCAGCAGCTGTTTTTTCATGGTTTCAGTCCGTTTTTTTGTTGTTTTGAAAGACGTTGAAAACATTCCTCAGCCTTGGCGTTTGGCGTGTAGTTGCGCAACGCGTTCGGCAAAGGTCTCGCAGGGCCAGCGTTCGTTCAGTGCCTGCAACATCAGTTGCTGCCCGGTTTGCGGAGCCAGGCCCTGTAAGGGTGGGTCGGTATCCAGGTTGGTGGGAAAGGAATAGCCATCGGCGGTGCAGGCGATCACCGCGTGCAGCGCCTCGCCATCCATGACGTTGTCCGCCAGGCGCTCCAACAGGCAGGGGTACAGCGCCAGCATCATCCGGTCGCGGTCCACAGCCTCCATCGTTTTGCCGAACGCCGAGGAGATTTGCAGCAGGTTGGCCATGCGCCGGCGGTCCGGTGTGCGATTGGTGCCAGCGGCGTGAAACAGGGCCGGGTTGAAGAACAGCAGGTCACCTTTGTTCAGCGGCAATTGCACGGCATGCTGCTGGAAGTACTCGATGAATTCAGTGCGCCTCCAGGCCAGGTAGCCCAGCGGGTATTGCTGGGAAAACGGCAGCAGTTGGGTCGGGCCGGTTTCCAGGGGCATGTCGCTATGGGCCACGGCCCCTTGCAGCGTGAGGTATTGGGACAGCGTGTGCAGGGGCAACGGAAAGCGCTCCACCACGTCGATGGTCTGGAACCCGAGGTGATAATCACGGTGCGGTTGCTGGGCTTGGCCACCGGGGTGCACCACGTTGACCTGGGCCGTGACTTGGTAGCCCGGGCCGAGCCAGGCTTGTGCGATCAACCCCAGCAGTGGGTTGGCGTAATATTCGACAAAGGATGCCGGCGACTGCAGTGCGGCCTTCTGTAATGAGTTCCAGATACGTCCGTTACTGCCGGCCTTGGCGAAGTGGTCGGCGGCCACACCTTGCGCAGCCTCTTGGGCAAAGATCGCTTCGAATACCTGGCTGTGACGGTCGACCACGTCCAAGTCGGCATAGCCCTGGCGCACCACCATCACTCCCGGCCCCTGGCTGAACAGGCGATGCAGTTCGTCCAGCACGGCGTGACGATCGCCGTTGCGCAGTGCCTGGGCCTGATAGATCGGGATGTTGCTGCACACTTCGGCGCAGTGCGGGTAGTCCTCGGCAGCAGCCTGCTGGGCACAGATCGAGTGAAAATCTTCCAGTTGCACCGCATCGGCGCTGACAAAGGCAGGCATCACGCACCCTCCACCAGGCTCAAGGCCTGATCGGGGCGTGGGGTGCCGCCGTCGCCACAGCCGATGACGCCTTGCTCCAGGTCGATCACCGTGCCGGTCATCATTCCCGACTCGCGTGACAATAGAAATGCCACGCTCCGGGCCACCTCTTCAGGTTTGAGCAGGCGGCCGAAGGGCTGTGCGGCTTCGGCGGCTTCCAACCAGGCATCCCCGGCACCGTGGTAGTGCCGCTGGATTTCATCCTCGTGCGGTGTGTCCATCCAGCCGATGTTCAAGCCGTTGACCCGAATCCGGTTGCGCAGGGCGCTGAACGCCACGTTTTTGGTCAGAATCGCGAGAGCGCCCTTGGACGCCGCGTAGGCACTCAAGAACGATTGCCCGCCGTGGCCGGTGACACTCTGGATATTGACCACTGCACCTTCAACCCTCTGGCTGATCATCAGCTTCAAGGCTTCCTGCATCAGGAAAAACGGCGCCCTCACATTGACCGCAAATAGTCGATCAAACAGTTCGGGGGAGGTGTCGAGAATGGTGCCGCGATCCGACATCCCGGCGCAGTTGATCAGCCCGTGGAGGGTGCCGAAGTGGGCACGGGCCGCCTCGATCACGGCGCGGCAGTCGCCAATCTGTTCCAGGTCCGCCTGGACAAACACCGCGCGGCAATCGAGCGCTGCCAACTGCCGTACCTGCTCCTGGCCCTGGTCCGGACGGCGTCCGCAGATGATCAGGCCGGCAGCACCGCGCCGCGCCAGGGTATGGGCGACGGCAGCCCCCAATCCCTGGGTGCTGCCGGTGACGACAAAGTATTGGCCTTTGAAGGTATGGCTGAGGTCGGTTGAAGGCATCGGGGTCTCCTGGGTTTTTGTTGTTTTGAAGGCCGGGCTCGACGCCGGGCAAAACTGAGACTAGCATTGCGGTCACCTCAACGAGTCTCAAAAAGACCTCAAAAAGACCTCAGGTCCAACAGCATGCTCGAACGCGCTAAACACTTTTCCATCAAGCAACTGGCCACCCAGGCGGGCGTCAGCAAGGCGACAGTCGATCGCGTCTTGCATGAGCGCGGCAGCGTGCACGCCCAAACCCGGCGGCGTATCGAACAGGCTCTGGATGAGCTGGAATCCCAGGAAAAAAATGGCCTGGCAGTAGGCCGTACCTTTCATGTCGATGTGATCATGCACACGCCCAAGCGCTTCAGTGCGGCGGTGCAGGCCGCCATCACCGCCCAACTGGGCAGCCTGGCACCGTTTCGTATCGCCCCGCGGTTTCATGTGTTCGAAGAGATCGAGCCTCAGGCGATGCACGACCAATTGCTGCGCTGCCTCGAGACCGGCAGCCAGGGTGTGGTGCTCAAGGCCGCGGACGAGCCGGCGGTGAATCTGGCGGTCAAGCACCTGGCGGCCGCAGGTATTCCGGTGGTGACCCTGGTCACCGATCTGCCCCACAGCGAGCGCATCGGCTACGTAGGCATGGATAACCGCACCGCTGGACAAACCGCCGCGTACCTTCTGTCCCGCTGGCTGTCACCCCAACCCCAGGAAGTGGCGGTGGTGATTGGCAGTGAATTGTTCCGGGGCGAGGAAGAACGCGAAATGGGTTTTCGCATGTGGCTGCGCGGCCGTGCGACGCACCTGCGGGTACTGGATATCAGCGGTGGGTACGGCGTGTATGACCGAACATTTGCCCGGGTCACCGATGCGTTGAAGCAGCATCCCGAACTGAAGGCGGTGTACAGCGTCGGCGGTGGCAACCGCGCAATTGTCGACGCCTTCGCGGCTCTGGATCGCCCGTTGGACGTGTTTATTGCTCACGACCTCGACGAAGAGAATCGCCAGCTGTTGGCTGAAGAAAAAGTCGCCGCGATTATCGATCACAACCTGCAGATCGATGCGCGCCATGTGTTCCTGCACATCCTGCAATTTCATCGGCTGTGGAAGGCTGGGCCGATTGCGCCGTCACAGGTACAGATCGTCACACCGTTCAACCTGCCGGACTGAATCTCCAAACCCAATAACAATCCCAGGAGTTCGACCATGCTACGTATCGCTGTCCTTGGTGCAGGGCGCATCGCCAACATTCACGCGGCCAATGTCGCGGCCCATCCTGATGCCACTCTGGTGGTGGTCGCCGACCCTTGGCGGGAGGGCGTCGATGGCTTGGCTGCGCAGCTGGGTTGCGAGGCGGCCTATGACTGCGCAGCAGTGCTAAGTCGGGACGATATCGACGCGGTGGTGATTGGCACACCCACCGACACTCATATCGATTTGCTGCTGGCGGCCGTGTCCCAGGGCAAGGCCGTGCTGTGCGAGAAGCCCATTGACCTGAATTTCGCCAAGGCGCGGGCGGCGGCGCAAGCTGTGGAGCGCGAGGGCGGTAAAGTCATGCTGGGCTTCAACCGCCGCTTCGATCCCGACACGCTGCGCCTGCGCCAGGCCATCGAAGCGGGGCAAATTGGTGCTGTGCGGCAGGTGATCATCACCAGCCGCGACCCGGGGTTGGCGCCACGGGATTACCTGGCACATTCCGGCGGCATCCTGCGGGACATGACCATTCATGACTTCGACATGGCGCGGCACCTGCTGGGTGAAGAGCCCATCGAAGTCGGCGCGATAGCCAGCCGGCTGGTAGACCCGAGCCTGGCGCAGATTGACGACTTCGACAGCGTGATGGTGCTACTGCGCACCGCATCCGGGAAACAGTGCCATATCAACTGCTGTCGGGAGGCGGTCTACGGGTATGACCAGCGACTTGAGGTATCCGGGGCCAAGGGGGTGCTGCTCACGGATAACCATCGACCCAGCACCTTGCGCCATTGGAACCACGAGCACACCGAGGCGTTGGAGCCGTTGCAGCATTTCTTCCTGGAGCGTTATGCGGATGCCTACCGCAATGAGTTGGGGCAGTTTATCCAGGCACTGAGCGCGGGGCGCGCGCTGCCCACCAACATGCGCGATGGGCTGTATGCGTTGCACTTGGCGGACTGTGCGCTGGAGTCCATCAAGACCGGGCGGATGGTTGAGGTCAATTACGCTATTTAAGGTGTTGCCGGAGCGGGCATGCTCGCTCCGGCAGTTTGCGCGTTAGATTTTTGCCAACGCCTGCGCCAGATCCGCCCGCAGGTCTTCCACGTCCTCAACCCCCACCGACAACCGCACCAACCCGTCACCAATCCCCAGCTGCGCCCGGGTATCTGCCGGTATGCTCGCATGGGTCATGATCGCCGGGTGCTCGATCAGACTTTCAACGCCCCCCAGGCTTTCAGCCAACGCAAAGATCTTCACGTTTTCCAGGAAGCGTGTCGCTCCTGCCAGGTCGCTTTTCAGGTCCACCGAAATCATCCCGCCAAACCCGCGCATCTGCCGGCGTGCCAGCTCATGCTGCGGGTGTGATGCCAGGCCTGGGTAATAAACCCGCGCCACTTGCGGCTGTTGCTCCAGCCACGTCGCCAGTTCCAGCGCATTGCTGCAATGGCGCTCCATGCGCAGCGCCAGGGTCTTCACCCCGCGCAAGGTCAGGAATGCGTCGAACGGCCCGGCAATCGCGCCCACGGAGTTCTGCAGGAAGCCCAGGCGCTCGGCCAGTTCAGGATTCTGGCCCACCACTGCAATGCCGCCGATTACATCGGAGTGGCCGTTGAGGTACTTGGTGGTGGAGTGCACCACGATGTCGAAACCCAGCTCCAGCGGGCGCTGGATCCAGGGGCTGGCGAAGGTGTTGTCGGCTACGCAGATGATGCCCCGGGCCTTGCAGATGCGGGAGATGGCACTGAGATCGGTCAGGCTCAGCAGCGGGTTGCTCGGGGTTTCGACCCAGACCATCCGCGTGTCGTCCTGCAGCGCGGCTTCGAAGGCCGACAGGTCTGTCAGGTCGACGAAGCTGAAGCGATGCCCGGCGCTGCGCTGGCGCACTTTGTCGAACAGGCGGAAGGTGCCGCCGTACAAGTCATTGCCGGAAACCACGTGGGAACCGGCGTCGAGCAGTTCCAGCACGGTGGAAATCGCCGCCAGCCCGGAGGCGAAGGCGAACGCCTGGGTGCCGCCTTCCAGGTCGGCCACGCAGCGTTCCAGGGCGAAGCGCGTCGGGTTGTGGGAGCGCCCGTAGTCGAAGCCCTTGTGAACGCCGGGGCTGTCTTGCAGGTAGGTGGAGTTGGCGTAGATCGGCGGCATCAGCGCCCCGGTGGTCGGGTCCGGGGATTGCCCGGCATGGATCACGCGGGTGGCGAAGGCGCTTTTATCGTGCTGGGTCATGCAAGGGATCTCCGTAGATGATTGAGCAGGTCGACGCGGGTGATCAGGCCGTGAAAGCCCGAGGCGTCGGCAATGATTGCCACCAGCCCGCGATCCAGCTCGGCCTGCAATTGCGCAAGGCTGGCGCTGGGTGCGAGGGTGTGAAGGGCGTTGGTCATGGCGCTGCCCACGGTCATGGAAAAGTGCGCGGCGTTCTGATGCAGGCCGAGCAATACATCCGACTCGTCGAGCACCCCCACCAGTTGCTTGCCGTCCACCAGCACCGGCAGCTGTGAGACGTCGGCCAGGCGCATGCGCTGGAAGGCGGTGAGCAGGCTGTCGTCGGGGCCGACGCTGATCACCCGGCCATCCTCGAAACGACGGGCGATCAGGTCGCGCAGGTCGCCGTAGTGTTTGTATTGCAGCAGGCCGGCGTCGTTCATCCATTGGTCGTTGTAGACCTTCGACAGGTAGCGCGTGCCGGTGTCGCAGACGAAGGTGACCACGCGCTTGGGCTCGGTCTGTTCGCGGCAATAACGCAGGGCTGCGGCCAGCAGGGTGCCGGTGGAGGAGCCACCGAGAATGCCTTCGGCCCGCAGCAGTTGGCGGGCGTGGTCGAAGCTTTCTTCGTCGCTGATGGAATAGGCGTGGCGCACGCTGGAGAGGTCGGCGATGGAGGGGATGAAGTCTTCGCCGATACCTTCCACGGCCCACGAGCCGGGTTCGGTCATGGTGCCGCTGCGGCTGTATTCGGCCATTACCGAGCCCACCGGGTCGGCCAGCACCATGGCCAGGTCGGGTTGCACGCGCTTGAAGAAGCGCGTCAGGCCAGTGAGGGTGCCAGCCGAGCCGACGCCAACCACGATGGCATCCAGGTCATGTTGGGTCTGGGCCCAGATTTCCGGGGCGGTGCTGGTCTCGTGGGCCAGGGGGTTCGCTGGGTTGTTGAACTGGTCGGCGAAGAACGAATCGGGAATGTCCTTGGCCAGTCGCGCCGCCACATCCTGATAATACTCGGGGTGGCCCTTGCCGACATCCGAGCGGGTGATGTGCACCTCGGCGCCCATGGCTTTCAGGTGCAAGACTTTCTCGGTGGACATCTTGTCCGGCACCACCAGCACCACCCGGTAGCCTTTGGCGCGTCCCACCAGGGCCAGGCCGAGGCCGGTATTGCCGGCGGTGGCTTCGATGATGGTGCCGCCGGGGCGCAGGCGGCCATCCCGCTCGGCGGCGTCGATCATGGCCAGGCCAATGCGGTCCTTGATGGAGCCGCCGGGGTTCTGGGATTCAAGCTTGAGGAACAGCGTGCACGGGCCGGTATCGAAGCGGCTGACCCGCACCAGCGGGGTATTGCCAATCAGTTCGAGCACGGCGGGGCGGGAAGCGGTGGGCATGTCGTCACCTGGCTACGGAAAGGGCGTATGGGATGGACAGCAGCGTTTACAACATGGTTTCGAACATAGGCCGGTATCGGGCCGCTCGCAACCGCGCGGCCGCCAGAATGTCTTTTTTTGGCGCATTGCTGCTTCATGACGGAGCACGGCTGGAGGCGATCCATCGGTGGGTTTTCTGTCAACCTCACGTATTCATTGGCTTGCAGCTGATTGGCCCAGGGTTTGCTAAAAGAAATCCAAACTTGGATACAAGATGGAATCCTCAATGCGCAACGAACAACTCGGCTGGACCCTGGGTGAATGGCAAGCTGCCTACCGCAGCCAGGCGCTGACTCCCGACATCCTGTTGACCCTGGCGAGCACGTTCCCCGCCGAGGACAATGCCTGGATCAGCCGGGTGCAACCGCAGCAATTGCGTGACCAGTTGGCGCAGTTGGCCGAGCGGCTTGCGGCGGTCGACGGCGATATCGACCAGTTGCCGTTGTATGGCGTGCCGTTTGCCATCAAGGACAACATCGATGCGGCAGGTTGGGAAACCACGGCGGCGTGTCCTGAGTTTGCCTATACCGCCGCGGCGGATGCCTCGGTGGTGGCGCGGTTGCGGGCGGCCGGGGCGATCCTGATGGGCAAGACCAACCTCGATCAGTTCGCCACCGGCCTGGTGGGTACACGCTCGCCCTACGGCGCGGTGAGCAACAGTTTTAACCCGGACTATGTCAGCGGCGGTTCCAGCTCGGGTTCGGCCTCGGTGGTTGCCCGCGGGCTGGTGGCGTTTTCCCTGGGCACCGACACCGCCGGTTCCGGGCGGGTGCCGGCGGGCTTCAACAATATCGTCGGGTTGAAGCCGACCAAGGGGCGCTTGTCCAACACCGGACTGGTGCCGGCCTGTCGTACCGTGGACTGTATTTCGGTGTTTGCGCTGACGGTTGAAGATGCCGAGACGGTTGCGGGCCTCGCTGCTGCTTACGACGCCAGCGACGCCTATTCACGCGTCAATCCCAACAATGCTCCTGTAGCGGTCAGCGCCACGATCAAGCTGGCGGTTCCGGCCAGCCTGGAGTTTTTTGGCGACGCGCAGAACCAGGCCGTATTTGAACAGGCGCTGCTCAGGTTCCAGTCCCTCGGCGCCGAAATCACGGCGGTGGATTTCAGCCCGTTTCAGCAACTCGCCGAGCAGCTCTATTACGGCTCCTGGGTTGCGGAGCGCACGGTGGCACTGGAAGGCATGCTCGCCAGCAACGCCGAAGCGATCAACCCGGTGGTGCGTGGCATTGTGGAAAACGGTCACACGTACAGCGCCTGCGATGCCTATAAAGCCGAATACCTGCGCGCCGAACTGAGCCGCCGCATCAACGACACCCTGGCCGGTTTCGACGCCTTGCTGGTGCCGACATCGCCGACGATCCGCACCCTGGCGGAAATGGCCGTGGAGCCGGTGCTCTACAACTCGCAGTTTGGCTTCTACACCAACTTCACCAACCTGGCCGACCTCTCGGCACTGGCCGTGCCCGCCGGGCTGCGCAGCGACGGCCTGCCGTGCGGCATCACCCTTATCGCGCCGGCCTGGCACGACGCCGCCCTGGCGCATCTGGGCAAGCGTTGGCAGGCCGGCCTTGATCTTCCGCTGGGCGCTACCCAACGCAATCTGCCGCAACCGGCACCGGCGCGACAGGCGCCCGGCAGCGTGCGGGTGGCGGTGGTTGGGGCGCATCTCACCGGGATGCCGCTGAACTTCCAGCTGACCAGCCGCAACGCCGTGCTGGTGGAGCAAACCCTGACAGCGAGCAACTACCGCCTGCATGCACTGCCGGGCACGGTTCCGCCCAAGCCGGGGCTGGCCAGGGATGACTCGGGCCGCTCGATCATCGTCGAGCTGTGGGACATGCCTGTCGCCCGCTTTGGTGAGTTCGTCGCCGAGATCCCTGCGCCGATGGGCATCGGCAACCTCACCCTGGCGGACGGGCGCAGCGTGAAGGGTTTTATCTGCGAGCCCTGGGCCCTGGCAGGCGCCACCGACATCACCGAATTCGGCGGCTGGCGCGCGTACATGGCGAGCAGGAACTAGGCATGCAGCTCTCAACCACGAGAAAACCCGGCGAACGGCCGGACAGCCTGGCGGAACGGGTCTACCAGCAGGTGAAGGACGACATCTTCGGCTTTCGCCTGCTGCCGGGTGATCGCTTCAGCGAAGGCGACGTGGCCGAGCGCATGCAGGCCAGCCGCACGCCGGTGCGCCAGGCGCTGTATCGGCTGGAGCGGGAAGGGTACCTGGAGGTGTTTTTCAGGAGTGGCTGGCAGGTGCGGCCGTTCGACTTCAACTATTTCGAAGAGCTTTACGACGTAAGAATCGTGCTGGAGTTGGCCGCCGTCAGCCGCTTGTGTGGCATGGCGGAGCAGGGGCTTGAACGGCTTGAAGCGATCTGGCGGGTGGACGAAAGTGCCCGGCTGGATGACGCACAGGTCGTCTGCGCGCTGGATGAGGAGTTCCACTGCGGGTTGGTGCAGGCCACGGGCAACGCTGAAATGGCGCGCATGCATTACGAGATAACCGAGAAAATCCGCATCATTCGGCGGCTGGATTTCACTCAGCAATCACGTATTGCAGCGACCTATGAGGAACACGCAAGCATCCTCGATGCGATCTCGGCACGGCACCACGATCTGGCGCAGCAACTGCTCAAGACTCACATCGAGGTGAGCAAGCAGGAGGTGCGCAAGATCACGTTGCATCGGTTGGTGGTGGCGAGAGGATAAGCAGCCCGCTCCCT